>JACDDX010000037.1 GCA_013816685.1 Gemmatimonadales bacterium | reverse complement strand
GTCACCCCTCGCGCAGCATCCGCCCGATAGGCCGAATCAGCAGCGCCATCACGACCCCCGCGACCAGCGCCGTCGCCGTGACCAGCGTGAAAAGCGTCGGCAGCGGCATGGTCTCGTAGACGCTCGCCGCCATCCCCGCCAGATAGCTCCCCACACTCAGCGCCAGGAACCACACTCCCATCACCAGCCCGGCGATCCGTCTGGGCGCGAGCGAGCTCATGGCGCTCAATCCCACGGGGCTCAGGCAGAGCTCACCCCAGACCTGCAGCAGGTACGAGCCCACCAGCCACCACGGGCTGACCCGCACGCCCGTGGCGGCGATGGACGATGCGCCGATCATGATCGCGAAGGCGACGCCAAGGAAGGCGAGGCCGAGCGTGAACTTGGCGGCGCTGGACGGGTTCCGCGCGCCCAGCCGCAGCCAGAGCGCGCCGAACACCGCGGCGAAGACGATGACGAAGAGCGACGGCACCGACTGGTACCAGCTCGCCGGAAAGCTCCGGCCCAGCACGACGTTGTCCGTGCTCCGCTCAGCGAAGAGGTTAAGCGTGGAGCCGGCCTGCTCATAGGCCATCCAGAAGACCGTGGCGGCAACGAACAGGATGGCGACGACGACAAGGCGACGGCGCTCTTCCGGGCTCCACTTGGCGATGAACAGCAGCCAGGCGAAGAATCCGCTCGTGACGCCCAGGAGGACCCACTTGAACCCACGCGAAATCGCCTCAGGGTCGAGGGTGATCGTGCCCGTGGCGACGAGCACCGCGGTCAGCGCGATCAGCGACAGCGCGCCGAGCCCGATCAGCCGCGTCTGCCGGCTGACCCGCGCCGCGGCGACAGGATCGGCGGGCCGGACCGGCCGGCGGCCATCCTCCGACAGATACTTTCCGCCCAGGGAGTATTGCACCAGGCCGCAGAACATTCCAACGGCCGCGGCGCCGAACCCCCAGTGCCAGGAGCTTTCCGGATTCATGTCCATCGAGACCAGGATCTTCTTGAACGAGTCGCTCTGCCCCAGCCAACCGGTGATCAGCGGCGCGAGGAACCCGCCGGTGTTGATCCCCATGTAATACACCGAGTAGCCCGCGTCGCGCCTGACGTCGTCCGGAGCGTAGAGCTTGCCCACCAGCACGCTCACGTTGGATTTGAGCAGTCCGGTGCCCACCGCGATGAGCACCAGGCCCAGGTAGAAAGTGCTGAGGGACGGCAGCGCCAGACAGATGTGCCCGACCATGATGATCGCGCCGCCGACCATCACCGCCGGCCGCAGTCCGAGCACGCGATCGGCGACCCACCCGCCCGGGAGCGCCAGCAGGTACACCGAGCTCACGTAGAGTGCGTAGATTGGCCCGGCCTTGGCGGTGTCGAAGCCCAGCCCGCCGGCGGCGACCGGCGCCGTCATGAAGAGAATGAGCAGTGCCCGCATTCCGTAATAGCTGAAGCGTTCCCACATCTCGGTGAAGAACAGAGTCGAGAGGCCGCGCGGGTGGCCGAAGAACCGGGCGTCAAGCACGGCCGTCGGCGCGGGAGCTGGGCTCCCGGCGAGCGGAGGCTCGACCGCCGTGCCGGCGGCGGAGAGAGGAAGGTGGGCCATGTGCGCTCTGGTAGGTGGGAGTTACCGCTTCCGCTTCTTCAGGATGTCGTCGAGCACGACCCTGTCGATCTTCCCGTCCATCCGTACCCGCACGTCGTAGTTCTCCCAGTACATGAAGTCGCGCAGCGCCGCGAGGAAGGTGGGCGTAGCTGAACCCTGCTTCTCGGTGAGCCACTTCTGCCTCTGGTTCTTCGGCTCGGCCAGGAGAATCGGCTCGAGCTGTGCGGCGATGGCCGGCGTGATCGGCAGCACGTCGGCGGATTCACTCGGGAAGAAGTGCAGCTTGTGGAGCGCAAGCAGTCGTTCCAGCTCGGTGATCGGATTGGGCGCGTCGTACACCCGGATGTCCACGAAGCGATCGTTGGCGCCGAGGTAGCCGCCGTTCTTCCGCACCACGAGGAGCGCCGAGCTCTGCATGCCGCGCTTGTCGCCGCCGCCGGCCTGCCCCGCCTTGAGCGCCGCCATCAGCCGGTCGGCCAGCGCGCCGCGACTCCGCTCGAAGTTCTCCGCCATGTTCTTCACGGTCCGGTCCGACACCATGATGTTCGCCTGCACGCTGAACCCGTGGCCGACGATCACCTGGCCTTTGCCGCCGAGGGTGTTGCCGTCACCTGACGGCTTGCCGACCCGCCCGCCGGCCCAGTCGAAGGTGCGGGTGCCGGTGAAGCTCGCCGCATTGCCGTTGGCGTCCACCATCCCCACCTGGCGATCCTGCAGCATGGTGTCGGTCTTCATCACTTCCCGCAGCGCCTGCTCCGCCGTCGCGCCCTTCGCCACCAGATCGAGTCCGCGCTCCCCGTACGCCGTGTTACCGAGACTCTGCGTGGCCACCGCGCCGACGCCGGCGCGCCCCCACGGCACGATGCCGCCGACGTTGGGGAACTTCGACTGCACGGCGACGCCGAGGTCGCCGGTAGCGGAGTCCCAGGCGACGATGCTGTAGGTGTGCGCGAGCTTCTGGAAATGCCCGGGGGGCGTGATCGGTTGCTGGGCGGCAAGGCGCTGCGACGTGAGCAGCCAGACCGCGAGGACAAAGGCCAGTCTCATTGCTTCCCCAGCTTCTTCTTGAGGTACGCCAGCTGCGCCTCGACCGTGCGCTCGCGGAGGTGTTCGTCCTCCGCCCGGGTGGGCGGCGGTCGGCGGAGACCGAGCTCGGCATCGAGGTCGGCCTCCGCCTTTGCGCCGGACCGCGGCTGTCGATCGGCGCCGAGGCGCGCGCGGCGGAACTCGGCGCTGATCTCCTCCACCTCACGCTCGGCGAGCGCCAATTCATCCCGCTGCACACCGAGCTTGCGCTCGAGCACCACGATTCGCTCGCGATGCCGGGCCGCGAACCGCTCGGCCACCGCGACCGTGTCGGCATCCGGCACCTCCGACGCGAGGCGGCCCCGCCGCTCCGCATCGACGAGCTGGCGGCGCTCGGCCTCGAGCTCGCGCGCCGTCGTCTCCAGCGCGTCGCGCATCGCGGTGAGCCCCGCCTTCCCCTCGAGGAGGGCCTCGCGAAGGCCGGCGGCACGCGCCCGGGGATCGTCCGGCGATACGTTGTGGAGCAGCTGCTCCAGCCGGGCCTTCAGCCCGTCGAGCATGAGTGGTGGCGCGTGGTCATCCCGGATGGTGGTCAGAGGGTCGGGACACGACAGCGGGCGAGCGAATGGTACGGCGGGCATACGGCGAGCGTCAACGGCAAACGGCAGGCGAAGGTAGTATTGACCGATGCCCTCTCTCCTCCCGATCCATCGACGTCGCCACCTGGCCGCGTTCTTCGGCTTCGCGCTGCTGAGCGCCTGTCCCGGCCCGAAGCCCGGCCCCTCCGCGGCTGGCGGTTCCACCGCGCCCGATTCCGCGGCATCCAATTTCGCGGTGTCCGATTCGTCCCCCGCCTTCACCAACCGGGTCTGGAAGGTCGGCCGTTCCTCGGGCGTCGAGCGCGGAATGCTCTACGTGTTTCTGGGGGACGGCACGCTGCTCATCGCCTCGGCGCATGGCACTCCGTCGCTCGGACACTGGACCCGTTCCGCCGACACGCTGACGCTCATCGAAGAGGGGATCGCCCATCCCGCCGTGATGCGGCGAGCGACGGCCGACACCTTCGAGCTCACCTTCGCCGGACGGGGCGCTCCGCTCGGCATCACCTTCGTCCCGGCGAGCGCCCCATGATTGCTGTCGTCGAGGGATCTCGCGGCCCTGCAGGACGCGCAGCGCTACACCATCGAGGGGACCACGCTGCGGATCTTCAGCCGCCACAGCACCCAGCCGCTGTGCGTTACGCGCGCGACGCCGTGTCCGGATGAGCGCACTCTCGGAGAGAGGCGTTGTCATGAACGCGAATGCGTCCGCGCGGGTGACCGGTGCGTTCGAGGTGAAACTCGCGCCGCAGCCGGCCGAGCCTGGGGATGCCTCGGGCCTCGGCCGCATGACAATCGACAAGCGGTTCCAAGGCGACCTCGACGCCACGAGCCGGGGCCAGATGCTGGCGTTCGTCACCAGCGTCAAAGGCTCCGCCGGCTACGTCGCCATGGAGCATGTGACCGGCTCTCTCGCGGGGCGCCGAGGGAGTTTCGTCCTGCAGCACAACGGCACGATGAATCGGAGCACCCCGTCGCTCACGGTGAGCGTGGTGCCGGATTCGGGGACGGACGAACTCGCCGGGCTGACCGGCGCGATGACCATCACCATCATCGACGGTGCGCATTCCTACTCGTTCGACTACAGCCTGCCTGCGCCGGCACCATGAGCCAGAGGCGGCAGGTCGCGGTGATCGGTGCCGGCGCTGCCGGCACGATGGCCGCGATCTTCGCCGCCCGAAGCGGCGCCGAGGTGCTGCTGCTCGAGCGCACCCGTGACGGTGGCCGGAAGATCCTGATCAGCGGTGGCGGGCGCTGCAACATCCTCCCGTCGCGCCTGGACGAACGCCGCTTCGTGACCGACTCCTCTGCCAATACCCTCCGGAAAATCGTGCGCTCGTGGCCGCTGGCCGAGCAGATCGCGTTCTTCGAGCGCGAGCTCGGGATGGCGCTGGTGGAGGAGGCCGACACCGCCAAGCTCTTTCCGGCGACGAACCGGGCGCGGGACGTGCGAGACGGGCTGCTGGCGCTGGCCGCGCGAGGTGGTGCCCGGTTCCGCCCGGACACACTGGTGACCAACGTGGTGCCGGACCCGCGAGGCTGGCGGATCGAGCTCGACGGCGCGGCACCGTTCACCGTCGACGCCGTCATCCTCGCAACCGGTGGCCTCTCGGTCCCCAGCACCGGCAGCGACGGCCGCGGCCTCACCATCGCGGCCGGGCTCGGCCACACCATGCACGACACCTACGCAGCACTCACTCCCGTCACCGGGTCGCCGGCGGTGTACGCAGCGCTCTCGGGGGTATCGCTGCCCGTATCGATCACTGCCCGTGACGGCGAGCGCACCGTCACGAGCGATGGCGGCTTTCTCTTCACCCACCGCGGCTACAGCGGACCCTGTGTGCTCGATGTCTCCCACGTGGTCGTGCGCTCGCGCGTGCTCGGCGGCGCTGCCCGGCTGAGCGTGCGGTGGACCGCGTCTGACGAGGCCGACTGGGAGCGGACGCTCCGGCCCGACGGCACCCGGACCGTGGGCGGCGTGCTTCGCGCGGCGCTGCCCGCGCGGCTGGCCGATACGCTCGCGGGACTGGCGGAGGTTCCTCCCGCGCGGTCGCTCGCGCAACTGAGGCGCGATGAGCGACGGCGGCTCGTCGGGGTGCTCGTGCGCGGCGATCTCCCGTGGTCGGGTGACGAGGGGTACCGGAAGGCCGAAGTGACCGGCGGCGGTGTGAGCCTCGCGGAGGTGGACCCGGCGACCCTCGAGAGCCGGCGGCATTCGGGCCTCTATCTCGTCGGCGAGCTGCTCGATGCGTTTGGACCGATCGGCGGGTACAACTTCCTCTGGGCCTGGGTCACCGGTCGCGCCGCGGGACTGGCCGCCGGCCGTCCACGATGACCGGCCTTGGCCAAGGCCCGGCTATTTTGCGGGACTGTCCGTCTCCCTTCGCGCCGCAGATGGAGTCCCCCGTCGTGATCCGTCCCAGCCTCCGCACCCGCGTCGTTCCCGCGCTGTTCGCCGCGCTCTGCGCCGCGGCACCGACCGTCGCGGCACCGACCGCCGCGGCCCAGCAGGACTGGTCGATCCACGGCCACGACCTCGGCGGACAGCGCTACTCGCCGCTCACCGCGATCAACCGCCGCACCGTCGCACGGTTGAAGCCAGCGTGGACCTACCACAGCGGAGTCGTCGCCACCTTCCAGACCACACCCATCGAGACCGGCGGCGTCCTCTACGTCTCGCTGCCGTTCAGCGGCGTCGCGGCCCTCGATGCCACGACCGGCCGGGAGCGGTGGCGCTACACCCACCAGTCCCGCACCGGCAAGCCCTGCTGCGGGCCGGCCAATCGCGGCGTCGCGGTCTCGGGCGGGCGCGTCTACGTCGGCACGGTCGACGGACGGCTCGTGGCGCTCGATGCGCGCACCGGCGCCCGACTGTGGGACGTGACAGTAGCGCAATACGAGGGGACGACCGAGCGGAGCAGTCAGCTCAAGGACGACGATCCGCTCTCGCGCGTGGGCGCGACCGGCTCCACCGGCGTCGGCATCAGCGCGGCGCCGCTCGTGTACGACGGCAAGGTGTTCGTGGGCATCGCCGGCGTGGGTTACGGGCTGCACCCCGATCAGGGGCTTGCAGTGGTGGGCGTCTCCGGCCAGTACGGACGCCCCGGACTGATGGCGGCCTTCGATGCCATCTCCGGCAAGCCGCTCTGGCACTTCGACGTGACCCGTGCCGGGTGGGAGGGCGCCTATCGCGCGGCGACCGCCGACGGTATCTCCTTTCACCGCGACATCGCGCGGGAGCGGGCCGATGCCGGACGTCACCGCGACGCATGGAAGTACGGCGGCGGTTCCATCTATGCCTCCCCGGTCGTCGATGCCGAGCGCCACCTGCTGATTTTCGGGACCGGCAACCCGTCCCCGCAGATGGCGGACGCCTCGCGTCCCGGCGACAACCTGTACACGTCGTCGCTGGTGGCACTCGACCTTCGCACCGGGCGGATGGTCTGGCACTACCAGCAGATCCCGCACGACCGCTGGGGCTACGATGTCGCCAGCTCGCCGGTGCTGCTCGACGTGACGCGGAATGGGCGCCACATTCCGGCCGTCGCGCAGGCGAGCAAGATCGGGTGGGTGTTCGTGCATGACCGCCGGACCGGCACCCTGCTCTTCAAGTCGCAGCCGTTCGTGCCCCAGCGCAACCTGTTTACACCACCCCAGCCGGACCCCGGCGTCGTCGTCGCGCCCGGCATCGGCGGCGGCGCCAACTGGTCGCCCTCGGCCTATGATCCGGCTGAGCATCTCTTCTTCGTCGGTGCGCTGCACCTCCCGACCCGATACATCGCGCATCGCGTCAGCCGCCCCGACGGCACCACGCTGCAGTATGCCAGCACCCAGGATGGCCAGGAGCGCTGGGGCACGCTTACCGCGCTCGATCTCGCCGCCGGTGGCCGGCGCCGCTGGCAGGTGAGGACGGACGAGCCGCTGATCGGCGGAGTGCTCGCCACTGCCGGCGGGCTGGTCTTCTCCGGCGCGGGCAAGGGACGCTTCGCCGCATTCGATGCCCGCACCGGCGAGCGCCGCTGGACCTGGCAGTGCGATGCCGGCGTGAACGCGCCGCCGATCTCGTACGCGGTGCACGGCCGGCAGTACGTCGCTGTGGCCGTCGGCGGTAACGCCCTCTTCGGCTTCACGCAGGGCGATCTGGTGATGGCGTTCGCGCTCCCCGAATGAGGCGCCGCGATCTGGCCCGGAGCGCATTCGGCCTGGCCTTCATCGCGGCCGGCGTGCTGCACCTCGCACTCCCGCGTCAGTATCGGGCCGTCATGCCTCGCTGGCTCCCCGCGCCCGACACGCTCGTCGTGGTGAGTGGGGTCGTGGAGATCGCTGGCGGCGCCGGGCTGCTGGTCACCCGGACCCGGCGCACCGCTGGCGTGGGACTGGTGCTGCTGCTGATCGCGGTGCTCCCCGCCAACGTGGAGATGCTGCGACAGCACCGCGAGCGCGGCGGCGCCAGCTGGGGCGAAGCGCTCCTCTGGCTTCGGCTGCCGCTGCAGGGCGTTCTGATCTGGTGGGCCTGGCGACTCAGCCGTCCCGACGAACGAGGAGAACTCGCATGAGCTTGACGGCAACCGTGGAAGCGATGCTGCTGCGCGAGCTGGCGACGCTGCGTCGCGAGCTCGAGGCGTATCACGACGAGCGGCTGATCTGGTGCGAGCTCCCCGGCCTTCCCAACACCGCCGGTACCCTCGCGCTGCACCTGGCCGGCAATCTCCAGCACTACCTGGGCGCCCGGCTCGGCGGCACCGGCTACGTGCGGGACCGGCCCGCGGAGTTCTCCCGGTCCGATGTGCCGCGCGCGGAGCTGCTGGCCGAGGTGGACCGGGCTACGGCGGCGGTGTCCATCGGGCTCCGTGGACTCGCGCCCGACCAGCTCGAGAGTGATTTTCCGGAGCCCATCGCAGCGACGGCCGTTCCCACCGGCGACTATCTTCTCCAGCTCGTCGCCCACGCCGCCTTTCACGTCGGACAGGTGGACTACCACCGCCGCGCCGTCACCGGCGACTCCCGGAGCGTCGGCCCGCTGCAGCCGGTGCTGCCGGCGGTCGCCCGCCGGATGGGCTGAGCGATGGGCACGTGGGGCGGCGGCAGCTTCGAGAACGACGATGCGCGCGACTGGCTCACGCGCCTGCTCGCGAGCGACGATCTCGCGGTCGTCGCCGCCGCGCTGGAGGCGGCCACCGAGTCGGGTGGCTACCTCATGGCGCCGGAAGCGAGTGAGGCCGTCGCCGCCGCGGAGATCGTTGCCGCGCTCCTGGGCCGGCCGGCGAGCTCGCTCCCGGACGCGATCTCCGCCTGGGTCGCGGCTCGGCAGGTGAGCGACGCCGCACCACTCGCCCTCGCGGCTACGCGCGCGCTCGACGTCGTCGAGAACGGCTCCGAGCTGCGGGATCTCTGGCAGGAGGCTGGCGGGCCGAGTCTGGAGTCCTGGCGGAGGGCCATCTACGATCTGCGGAGCCGGCTCTCGCCCCGAGCCGGCGAGGCGTTCACCGCATCCCCGGAGGATCTGTGAGTCAGCCCGAGAACGACCGCCGGATCGACTACATCGAATTCCCCGTTCCCGACGTCGGTGTGGCCAGGCAGTTCTACTCCGCCGCGTTCGGCTGGACCTTCACCGACTACGGCCCCGACTACACCAGCTTCGAGGACGGCCGACTCAGCGGCGGCTTCCGCGGCGGCGAGCCCGCGCGACCGGGTGGACCGCTAGTGGTTCTCTATGCAACAAATTTGGAGACAGCGCAGGCAGCAGTGGTCGCCGCCGGCGGAAAGATGACGCAGCCGCCGTTCGAGTTTCCGGGCGGCCGACGCTTTCACTTTCTCGATCCGTCGGGACACGAGCTCGCGGTCTGGTCCGATCGCTGAGCCCGCGTCCTCCCGGGTGCCCCGAATCGATCCTGCCTACGACCTGATGCTGTCCGGCCCGAGCGAATCGGTCTCCAGTGTCTCAGTCGAGTCGATGCCGTGGCCGTCCGTCGACCACGACTGCCGGTCGGTCTCGAACTGGTCGGCCAGCGCGTGCAGATCCAGCGTTCCGAACACCGGCGCGTCCGCCCTCCCCTGTACCCGTTCGAGACCCACCGCCGCCTTCCGATAACCGCTGTCCGCAGCGAGTGCGGCCCTATAGGCCTCGGCTGACGCCGTGTAGTAGCCGCCTCGCTCCAGCGCGGTCGCCAGGTTGTTCTGGAACATCGGGACCTCCGTCCGCAGCTTCACCGCCTGCGTCAGAGGAGGCAGCGCCTCCTGGAACCGTCCGCTCTGAATCAGGAGATGGCCCAGGTTGTTCATGGCCCAGGCATCCTCTCCCTCCAGCGCGAGGGCCTGGTGATAGGCCTCGATCGCCGCATCGGTCTCCCCCAGTTCACCGCGGGCGCGCCCCAGAAGCCGGAGCGACTCTCCGGACGTGGGCTCCAGGGCGAGCGCGCGCTCGATCCGCGCTCTTGCCTCTGCGGGGCGCCCGGCGTCCAGCAGCACCCGACCCGAGTTCACCAGACTCTTCCGGTGCGTCGAATCGATGGCGAGCGCGCGGTCGAACGCCGCATCCGCGCTGGCGAGGTCACCGGCCTTCCACGCCGCGACGCCCAGCATGTATTGACCCCACACGTTGCGGGGGTGGCGAGCCGACCACACGCCGAACGTCGCGGCGGCATCGGCATACTTGCCGTCGCGGAAGCTGCGCTCCCCATCTGCGAACGAGGCCTCCATCGCCGTAGCGCCGGCGGAGCTGTTGGTGTCAGCGATCGTATCGCCGACCGGCCCGGCGACCTCCGTCGGGCGAGACGCACCGGTCTTCGATGCGGTCCGTGCGGGTTCACCGGAGCAGCCGAGCGAGAGCAGTGACAGCGTAAGGGGAAACAGCGCGAGCGCCGCGGTGACCAGCGGCCGATGAGCCGGGAGGAAGCGTGAGCGGGACATTGTGAGAACCTCCGAGAGGGCGCCAAGTGGCGCGTGAGGTGAATCGTGGTG
>JACDDX010000340.1 GCA_013816685.1 Gemmatimonadales bacterium | reverse complement strand
CCCCCATCCCACCCATGGAGAGAAGCCTCCCTACCCTCGCACGGCGAGCCGGCACGCCAGCTCGATCGCCGCCCGCATGCTCGACGGATCCGCCTGCCCCGTCCCCGCGATATCGAGCGCCGTCCCGTGGTCCGGTGAGGTACGCGGAAACGGCAAGCCGAGCGTCACGTTCACCGCCCGCCCGAACGCCGCCACCTTGATCGCGGTCATGCCCACGTCGTGATACGGCGCCAGCACGGCATCGAACTCTCCGCGGAGCGCTCGCACAAAGACGGTGTCCGCGGGGAGCGGTCCCACGGCGCCGAGTGCCTCGGCGGCTGGCCGCAGCACGCGCTCCTCTTCGTCACCGAACAGCCCGCTTTCGCCCGCGTGCGGGTTCACGGCGCACACCGCCAGACGCGGCGCAGGGATGCCGAACCAGTCCTGAAGCGCACGCAGGGTAATCCGTCCAGTGCGCGTCACGCGGTCTATGGTGAGCAGTGCGGGCACATCGCGGAAGGGGACGTGCGTGGTGACGAGCACCACCCGCAGCTCGGGCGAGGCGAGCATCATCGCCACCTCCACGTCGCCCGCCAGCTTCGCTAGCCACTCGGTGTGGCCGGGGTACGGAAAGCCGGCGAGATGCAGCGCGTGCTTATGCGCTGGCGCCGTCACGATGGCGTCCACCTCGCCCGCCAGCGCCAGCTTGACCGCCGTCTCGACTGCATGTCCTGCCAGGCGGCCCGCCCGTATAACGCGAGCCCGATCGTCCGACCGCTCCCCGCTCCCCTGGCCCCAGATGCCGACGCCGACGCGACGGTCCGCGGGGACGCCGGCGATCTGATCCTCTGCCCCGACCACCGTGATGTCCGCCGCCACCGGCGTCGCCAGCGCGCGCTCGGTGATCTCGGGGCCGATGCCCCGGGGATCGCCGAGCGTGATGGCCAGTCGTGGACGCGGCATGATCACCCGAGAGGTGGGTGCCCTACGACCTCACGTCCACGTAGGTGGACTTCCGAAGCTGATCGATGTAGCGCCGGATCGCGAGCTGCTGGCCGAGCTGGTCGCGGATGCGGTCGCGCACGTCGTCGAAGCGGATATCGCCCTGGGGGCGGCGGCCGGTCACCTGCACGACGACGAACTGCTCCCGCGTCCCCGCGCCCGGCAGCTTGAACACCGGAGCCACCGAGCCCGAATCGGCGTTGCCGATGACCTTGGTGTAGGCCTCGGGCACCTTGTCCAGCGGCACGTTGTCACCCTCCCGCTCGGCCGATGGATCGTGGAGCGCGCGCTGGAGCGAGTCGAACGCCACGCCGCGCAGCACGAGGCGGCGCACCGAGTCGGCGAGGGCGCGCGCGCTGTCGACGTGCACCGAGTCGATGTCGGGGATGAGGAGAATGTGGCGCGCCTGGACTTCGCCCGGCTGCACCCGCTCCACCTGAATGATGTGGTAGCCGAACGGCGACTCGACCGGATCCGACACCACGCCCGGCCGGAGCGAGAACGCGACCCGCTCGAACTCCGGCACCATCACCCCGCGGCGGAACCAGTTGAGCGAACCGCCCTGGTCCTTCGAGCCGGGATCCTGCGAGAAGCGCTTGGCCGCGGTGGCGAAGTCCGCGCCCTTGCGCAGTGACTGGACGATCGAGTCCGCCTGCGCGAGCGTCCGCGCTTTGGCCTCGGGCGAGGGCCGCGGGGCGATGACGATCTGCCGGAACGAGAGGGTGGCCGGACGGGAGCCGAGCTGGGTGCGCTGCTCGTTGAAGTACGCCCGCAGCTCCGGCTCGGTGGGCGATACCGGCTTGAGCTTTCCGTCCTGGCGGAGCTTGTCGATGAGGCGGTTCTGAAATGCGGCACGGCGCTGCTGGTCGGTGAGCCACCGCCGGTACTCCTCCGGCGTGCCGAAGCCGGCTTTCTTGAGCTCGTTCTTGTAGTCGACCTCGGAGCCGAAGTTGCCGCGGACCTTTCGCACCTGCTGCTCGACGCCGTCCGCGATCTCCTGGTCCGTGATCTTGATGCTGGTGTCCCGCTGTGCCTGCTGGACCAGCAACTCCTCGTCGACGATCGTCGCGACGATCTGCTTGCGGACCGCCTCCAGCGAGTCGGGCCCGGCCGGCAGATGCTGGCCCTGCGACTGACGCGAGAACACTTCCTCGTCCACCTGTGAGGCCAGCACCGGCCGGTTGCCGACCACGGCGACGACCCGGTCCACCACCACGGCGGTCTCGGGCCGCTCGGCTCGCGGCACGCCGGCCGGCGCCGATGAAGGATTCGGCGCGACGACCGGCGGCGGTGGCGCGGCGGTCGAGTCCTGCGC
>JACDDX010000339.1 GCA_013816685.1 Gemmatimonadales bacterium | reverse complement strand
AAGCGCGACCATCTCGGCCACCTCGCCAACGCCGAGCCCCGCGCGCTCGACATCATCGCGGCCGACGAGATCCACACCTGCGGCAGCACGATGACGGCCCTCCGGCGACTCGGCGTCGAGTATCTGCGCACGGTGACCCGGGCGAGCTCGGCGGAAACGATGTGGTGGTATCGCTCGGCGCTGGAGATCCTGTCGTCGCGGACCGACTGGCCGCGGCGCGACATGCTGGCCGAGCTGCGACAGATGAGCGCGGACCTGGTGCGCGGGCTTCGTCGGAATGAGGAGACGCTATGACCCGCTGGCGCTGGGCGGCCGCCTTGCTGCTGGCCGCCGGATGCGGCCCCGGTGCCAAGGCGCCCGAGCCGCTGAATCCCGTCCGCTTCCTGCTGATCAACGACGTGTATGTGGCGGACACGATGGCCGACGGCCGGGGCGGCCTGGCCCGCGTCGCCACCGTGCGCGCCCGGCTCGCCGACCAGGGACCGGTGGTCTTCGTGCTCGCGGGCGATCTCCTGTCGCCCAGCTTGCTCAGCAAGTATTACAACGGTCGACAGATGGTCGAGGCGCTCAACGCAGCGCACCTCGATTACGCCACGTTCGGCAACCACGAATTCGAGCTGGACCGGGACACGCTGGCGGCACGGATCGCCGAGTCGAAGTTCAAATGGCTGTCGACGAACTGCACTGGCACCGATGGCAGGGCGTTCCCCAGGGTGCTGCCGTGGGACACGCTGGAGATCTCCAAGCACAAGGTCGGGATCTTCGCCCTGACGCTGCAGGGCGACTATCGCCGCTACGTCCGGTGCGCCGACCCCGACAGCGCGGCGCGGCGCGCGGTCGACACTCTCAGCGCGCTCGGCGCCGACCTCATCGTCGGGCTCACCCACCAGACCGTCGAGGCGGACCGGAACCTGCTCGCCCGCGAGCCGCGGATCGACCTCATCCTCGGCGGCCACGAGCATGAGGCGCACGACTCGGTCGTGAGCGGGCGACACGTGCTCAAGGCGGATGCCAATGGCCGCACGGCGCAGTTCGCTACCCTCTGGGGCGGCAAGGGCAAGTGGCGCCAGGCGGCGGCACTGGTCCCGATCGACGCCCGGCTCCCCGCCGATACCGCCGTGGCGGCGGTGGTGGCACGCTGGGACGACAGCCTGCAGCGACGGCTCGGCCCGGTGCGTGAGATCGGCCGTACCACGATTCCCATCGATGCCCGGGATGCGACCTCCCGCCGGCGCGAATCGCCGCTGGGCGATCTCGTGACCGACGCCATGCGGGCCGGGACCGGCGCCGACGTGGCCCTGCTCAACGCGGGCACCCTGCGGCTGGACGATGTGATCGAGCCCGGCCCGATCACCAACTACCAGCTCGAGTCGATTTTCCTGTTTGCGGACGAGACGCGGATCGTGCGCTTTCCGCTCACTGGCGCCCGACTCCGCGAGGTGCTGGAGCACGGCGTAAGTGAGGGCGTGCTCGGGAAGGGCGGCTTCCTGCAGGTGTCGGGCGTGCGGTTCACGTTCGATCCGGCGGCACCCACCGACCAGCGGCTGGCCGGCGATATCACGCGACAGGACGGCAGGACCATCGCGCCGGGGGACACGCTGTCCGTAGCCTTCGGCGACTACCCCGCGTGCCATGGCGGCGATGGCTATCGCATCGCCGAAGCCTCGACCGCCTGCGCGGCCAGCGACTCGGCTCCGCGGGCAGTGGATCTGCTGCTCAGGTACATCAGCGATTCGCTGCAAGGAACGATCACGGCTCCCGTCACCGACCGGATCGGCGAGGGCAAAAACACGAATCCCGGCTGAGCTGGGGGCTCGCCGGGTCGGTCAGCTTTAGCAGATTTTCATCACCCAGGCTGCAAAGCCGTAAAGCCCTGGGGCCCCGAAGGGCTATGTTCTATTCCTGAACTCAATTTAATCCCCTGTCCGGGCTGGGGCAACCCGCGGACGGACCCCGTCTCCTCGCTCCCTGCCACCTTTGCCCGCGAGTATCTTAGGCCATGGGTTCAAGCCCGACCACCGCTCTCGCGTCACTGCCCAGCGCGTTCGCCGCCGCCTGTCGGGTTTCCCGATCCGAGGGCGAGCTGTTCGAGCGGTGCCGCATGGTGCTCGTGCGCCGCTTTCAGGATGACCGGATCTGGCTCGCCCTGACCCCCGGGGCTACCGCGGGGGCCCGCGTCGGACCGGCCGATGGTTCCGAGCGGGCGCTCGAGGTCGCCCGGCTGTCGAGCGGGGAGACGGAGGTCGTGATTCTCGCCGACCCGGATGTGGCGGACGAGATGCGCGGCGTTGCCATGCCGCTCGCGCTGGGCCTCTCGG
>JACDDX010000036.1 GCA_013816685.1 Gemmatimonadales bacterium | reverse complement strand
GGTATCCTCCTGCCGGATCACCGTGTCGGCTCCGTCCGGAAGCGGCGCGCCGGTGAAGATGCGCGCGCACTCGCCGGCTCCGATGGCACGCGTCGGAAAGGCGCCGGCGGGCAGGTGCTCCACCACCCGGAGCCGCACCGGGGCCGATTCGCTCGCCCCCCGCACGTCCTGGCCGCGCGTCGCGTAGCCGTCCATCGCCGAGTTGGTCCACGCCGGGATGTCGATCCGACTCACCACCGGCTCGGCCAGCACGCTGCCCAGGGCGTCGTCGAGCGCTACCCGAAGCGGTGGCTGCCGGCGGACATCGGCGAGAATGCGGAGCGCCGCGTCGGCTGCCGCGAGGGGAGCGTTCTGGGGCGGCGTCACGGGGCGATCTCGAGCGCGCCGTTCCAGGCCAGGGTGGCGAGCACCTGGAGCCAGTTGGTGTCGTGGAAGCGGAGCGTCGGGCAGGGAGCGCGGAGATCGGAGTCGTCGGTGACGATCGCGAGCCATTCGCCCGCGTTGGGCGCCGTCGGATCGTAGAGCGGAGGCCCGGACACGGAGGGCCGGGCGACCTCGATCTTCGGCACCGGCGCGCGCTTGTAGCCCTCCGCCAGCACCAGGTCGGCGCCGTCGAGGTAGCGGCGGGCGAGGCCGATCGGATCGTACTCGTCCGGCTCGCGCGCGAAGAGCACCCGCAGTCCGGGCGCCGCGAGCAGCACCCGCTCGGCGCCGCCCTCGTGAAAGTGGCGCCAGCTGTCGGTGCCCGCGCGGTCCACGTCGGCGAGATGGTGGCCGTGCTTGATGGTCATCACCCGGAGTCCGCGCCGGCGGTATTCGGCGACGAGCGCCACGGAGAGCGTCGTCTTCCCGGCGTTCTTACGCCCGATTACGGAGACGAGGCGCGTGCTCGCCACAGCTCACCTGCGCGGACCAGGTCGTCCGCGGTGTTCACGTTGAAGAAGACGAGCGCGGGATCGGCGATCGCTTCAATTTCGGCGACGGAGACGGTCCCGACGCGGACCCGCGCGTGAAAGCCGATCGCGCGGAGGTCTCCGGCGTCGAGACTCGCCCCGATCGCCGGTCCGCACGCGGGTCCGTAGGCGGCGCAGAGCGGCTCCACGCCGCGCCGTCCGCCGCTCTCGGGCAGCACCGCGTCATACTCGGCGAGACCCGCGGCCAGTCGCCGCACCAGCGCGGCCGACACAAAGGGCATGTCCCACGCGATGCACACGACCGGCGCCGGACCTTCGAGCACGGCGGTGTAGATCCCGCCGAGTGAGCCCAGTCCGGGCCGGCGATCGCTCACGACCCGGAGATCGGATCGCCACTCCCCGGCATCGGGGGCGTTCGCCACCAGCAGCGGCGGCGTGCCGAGCGCGTCGGTGAGGGTGCCTGCCAGACGGTCGAGGATGCGGATGCCGCCCACCGCTTCCAGTCCCTTGGGGCGGCCGCCGAAGCGGGTCGCCCCGCCGCCGGCGAGGATGACGCCGGTGACGCGCCCCGGGTCGGTCCCGCTCAATAGCGCCGGCCGCGGCGCCGCTCCAGCACGACGTCGAACCCCACCGAGATGCCGAGCAGATGCTTGAACACGAGCTGGTGCGGGGGGATGATGCCGGGGCCTTGGCCCGAGCCGACGGCGGGACCGGTCACCTGCTGCACGCCGGTGATGTTGTCCCGCACCTCCCAGCGGATCTGGTACCCGCGCGCGACCGGCACGGTGAATCCCACCCCGAGCGCAAAGGCCGGCGCGATCCGGGTGTCGTGATCGTCGTCGTAGATGATGAGGTCCACATTGCCGGAATCGCTCGGGAACCGGCCGATCGTGCGGATCGAGCTCTGGTTGCTGAACACGAAGCCGGCGTTCGCACGGGCGTAGGGTGAGACCCACGACCGGCTCCGGATCCGGTAGATGGCACCGACGCTGGCGACGATCGCCGAGGCTCGCTTCTCCTGGCCCTGGATGTCGAGGCACGCGAGCCGCACCGCGCCCGAGCCCGAGCTGAACTGCTGTCGGCACTGATCGGCGAAACCCAGCCCCAGCAGCGTCGCCTCGGCGGTAATGCCGAGATGCTCGCCCGGGAAGTAGTTCCCGCCGAAGCCGACGGTGAGCGTGCCGCGGATGTCGCGCATCAGCGCCAGGGTGTCGGCCGGTGGGCCGAACGAGATCGGCTGCGGATTCACCGCCCACAGCGAGCGCCCGCCGACGTAGCCGGCGGAGACGGTAAAGACCAGTTGGGCGCGGTCGCCGGTCGCCTGGGCCAGAAGCGGCCCAGAGGGCGCCAGGTGAGGGAGCAGACCGGTTGCGATCAGGGCCAGAGTGAGTGTCGCGGGCCGCCAGGTGCGCATCAGGTCCCCGTGAATTGTTGGCTGGTGTCGGCGCCGTGCAGGTGGGGATGTGCGCTGACGGCGCGGCCCACCAGCACCATCCCGCTCCGCCGCGCGATCTCCACCGCCAAGGTGGACGGCACCGACGGGGTCGCCACCCAGACGATCCCTGCCCGGGCCGCCTTGAACGCGAGTTCGGCCGAGATCCGGCCGGTGACGAGCAGGCCGAGTCCGGCTACCGGCTGCCGGGCGAGCAGTGCGCCGCCGATGGACTTGTCGACCGCGTTGTGGCGCCCGATGTCTTCGGCGTGGCTTAACAGCGTGTCACCGTCGATCAGCGCGGCGGCGTGAATGCCCCCGGTGTCCTTGTACCGCTCGCCCCGCGCGAAGAGCTGCTTGAAGAGCGCTCGAAACTGCTCCATCCCGGGGGGGACGCCGCGCGCGGGCCGGGCTTCGACCGTGCCCGGCTCCGCGAGGAAGGTGGAGACGGCGCCGCAGCCCGACGCCAACACAGGCCGTCGCCCCTCGGCCTGGACCGCGGCCACCCGTGCGCGCGGCACCTCGGCCCAGAAGCCGAGATCGGTCGCACACGGCCGAAGCCGGATCTCATCGATGGAGTCGGCGTAGCCTTCGCCGTGCAGCCACCCGACCGCGAGTTCCTCGAGCAGTTCGGGTGTGCACATCCAGGTGACCACCGGGCTGCCGTTCACCTGGAGCCAGACCGGCGTCTCCTCAACCGCGGCGTGCTCCGACATCGCGCCGCCGCGCTTCGCCGAAGGCGCCGTCATTGGAGAGGTCTCAGGAGAGTCCGGTACAGTCGGCATGGAGCGTCGGGTCCTCCGCCACCCGCACCCGCTGGAGCCGGGTGCCGGTCGGCAGCCGCGCGGCGATCCGCGCGAACAGATGGGTGGCGAGCGCTTCGCAGGTCGGCAGTGGCCGGCCGCTGGCAAAGGCCGGCAGGTCGTCGTTGAGGCGCCGGCCCGCCATCGGGTCGACGATCTCTTCCTGGAGGATGCGGTCCAGCAGCACCAGGTCCACCGCCATGCCGGTGCCCGGATCGAGCGGGCCCGAGACCGTCACCGCGCAGGTGTAGTCATGCGGATGATACTCGGAGAGCGGGCCGTAGGTGTCGCGGTTCCGCTCGGCGCTCCAGTCCGGGTGGTGCAACCGGTGCAGCGCGTGAAAGGCGACGGTGCGGGTGAGGGAGGCGGGCACGGGCGCGCTAGGGAGAGAACCCGTAGCCGAGGCCCACCTGGAGCCACGGATTGGCGCTCCACTCGCTGGTGCGGCCGTCCGGGATGACGGCGTTGGGAGCGCTCTCGGTGCCGGGCTCCAGTACCGGCTCCTGCCGGAAGCTGTCTGGATACTTGAGCTTCCAGAACGCCGTCCGGGCCTCGGCGCGGAGGTGCAGGCGGTCGGTGATGAAGAGCCGTGTGCCGATGGCGGGCACGAAGTAGAACTTCCTCCCGAACTTGTACCGGCTGGTGTCGGCCGCGGTCGTTCCGGCGGAGGCGAGTCCGCCGCCGATGTTGACGTAGGGCGCCAGCCGGTGCCAGGTCTTGGCGCCGGTGAGGTTGAGCTGGATATCGATCTCGGCGAAGGTGACGCCCTGGCTCACCGGACCGCTCAGCCGGTTGGCGACCTCGACGAACGGATCGATGATGAACCGGTCGAGGGTCGCGTGAAAGATGCCGAGCCCGAGGCCGATCGTCCTGGCGGAGCGGATGTCGTAGCGGCCGCCGAAAATCGTCCCCGCGTGCGGGCCGATCTTGAACCGGCCGCCGCCGCCGCCGAACCAGCCGCCCATCGCCGTGACGGTGTGCCCCTTCCTGACGTCGCGGAACGGCGAGGCGTCGGGGCGGTGCCCGACCTGCGCGGCGGCCGTGCCGACCAGTGTCATGGATGCTACCACAACCGCTGCCACCCTGGAGTGGGGGCTCACGCCTGCCCCACGTCGCGCAGGTCCCGCCCGGTCATCTCGGCGGGGCTTTCGACACCGATGATGTCGAGCACGGTCGGCGCAACGTCGCGGAGCGAGCCGCCCGAGCGGAGCGGCCCGTCGCCCGCGCCCACGGCGACGAACGGCACCGGATTGGTGGTGTGCGCCGTGTACACCCCGCCCGTCAGCGGATCGATCATCAGCTCGCAGTTTCCGTGATCCGCCGTCACCAGCACGCTCGTGCCCGCGCGCTGAGCGCTCTCGATCACCCGGCCCAGACAGGCGTCCACGGTTTCGACCGCCGTAATCACGGCCGGCAGCACCCCGGTGTGCCCCACCATGTCCGCGTTGGCGTAGTTGCAGAGCAGAAAGTCGTGCTCGCCCGCCTCGATGGTGCGGCAGAGCGCGTCGGTGATTCCGGCCGCGCTCATCTCGGGCGCCAGGTCGTAGGTGGCCACCTTCTGCGAGGGGATGAGGCAGCGCTCCTCGGCGGTGTAGGGAGGCTCGTACCCGCCGTTGAAGAAGTAGGTGACGTGCGGATATTTCTCGGTCTCCGCCGTCCGGTACTGGCTCTTTCCGGCGCCCGCGAGCGTCTCGGCGAGGATGCGGGCGAGACTGAACGGGGGGAAGGCCTGCGGAATCGGGAAGGTCTGGTCGTACTGGGTCATCGTCACGGCGGGGAGCTTCGGGCGGTCGCGGACGTCGAACCCGGAGAAGCCCGGGAGCGCGAGCGCGCCGACGATCTGCCGCATTCGATCGCTGCGGTAGTTGAAGAAGAAGAGGGCGTCGCCCTCGCGCAGCCGCGCCACCGGCTCCCCGTTCCGGACATGCACCAGCGGGGTGATGAACTCGTCGGTCTCGCCTCGCTGGTAGGCGGCCTGCACCGCGAGCACGGGGTGCTCCACCGGCGTGCCGATGCCGTGCACCATCGCGTCGTAGGCCACCCGGGTCCGCTCCCAGCGCCGGTCGCGGTCCATGCCGAAGTAGCGGCCGGTGAGCGTCGCGATCTCCACCCGCGTCCCGGCGATCCGCCGCATGTCCACCAGCAGCGTGCGCACGACCTCGCCGCCCAGCGTGGGCGCCGAGTCGCGCCCGTCGAGAAAGCCGTGAATGGCGATGGCGGGGACTTTGTGCCGGATGCCCAGCTCGACGCAGGCCACCAGGTGGCGGTCGAGCGCGTGCACACCACCGGGGCCGAGCAGCCCGACGAGATGGAGCGTGCCGCCGGTCTGCCGCAGCCCGGCGCAGAGCTCGGTCAGCGCCGGGATATGGTAGAAGTCGCCGTTCTGGATGCTCTGCGAAATGCGGACGAGATCCTGCGGCACCACCCGCCCGGCACCCAGATTCAGGTGGCCCACCTCGCTGTTGCCCATCTGGCCTTCGGGGAGTCCGACGGCGAGTCCGCTGGCCTGGAGCAGGGTGCTCGGCCACCGCGCCCACAGCCGGTGCCACACCGGTGTCGAGGCCAGCTCGATGGCGTTCCCTTCCCGCTCGGGCCGGTAGCCCCAGCCGTCGAGCACGACTAGGACGACCCGGGCCCGCGCACGTCCGTTTGACATGGCACTCCGCGGGTTCTACAATGCGCGACTGTGACTTACGCGCCGCAATCTAGTCCCGGCCTTCGTCGCCTACCACCCTGCGCAGCGCGTCGCCGCCGCTCCTCGCGCCTTCTCGCATTGCTGCTGGTTTTCGCCGCGACTCCCCTCGCCGCCCAAGCGCGAAACGCCACCGTTCCCGATACCGCCGACCAGGTCGAGGCCGGTCGCGAGACGGTGCTGTTCGCCGTGCCGCGCGGACTCGCGCTCGCCGCCGATACTGCCGCCGACAGCATGCGGGTCGCGCTGCTGGCGTCGGGCGCGCCGGCGCGGGTCATCCGGCGCTCGGGCGAGTGGGTCCGCCTGCAGGTCGAGGGCTGGGCCCGCGAGGCCGACCTCCGGCCGTCCGAGGGCGGCGCGCTCGTCGGTGTGACGGCGGCGGAGGTCCGGGGCGACCCGGATCGCTACGTCGGCAAGACGGTCGAGTGGCGGGTCCAGCTCATCGCGGTGCAGCGGGCCGACGAGCTCCGGGTCGAGATGCCGCCGGGACAACCCTATCTGCTCACCCGCGGACCGCTGCCAGAGCGCGGGTTCGTCTACGTGATGGTCGGCCGGGAGCAGGCGGAGCGCTTCCGGGCTCTGCCCAGTCTCCAGGAACTGGTGCTGCGGGTAACGGTGCGGGCGGCGAAGTCGCGGTTTCTCGATACCCCTGTCGTCGAGCTCGCGTCGATCGTATCGGGCCTGACGACGCCTTGACTTCCCCAGTACCTTCTTGCGGATGAACGACCTCCTCCGGCAGCGCATCAACCGCCTCCTTGACGGCCTGGACGACGAGCGCGCCTATCAGATTCTCGACTACATCGAGTTCCTGGACAGCCGCTACGCCGCGCGGGCCCGGCCCACGGGACTCTTCGCGAAATTCACCGAGACGGTCGAGGACACGATGCGCGCGGGCAAGCTTCCCATTCAGGCCATCAGCGGTACGATGGGGATCATGGACAGCGCGGCCAAGGTGATGAAGGGACTCGCCGCCGCGGGACAGTCGGTGGTGGACGAGGCGGTGAAGGTGGCGGAGAGCCGGCCCGGCGAGCGCGTGCCGCCGCCGCCGAAGCCGGACGCCGGCGTCTGACGGCCGCGCCCCTCTCCGGGCCTCCCCCCCCAGGAGCGGCCTCCCCGGACTTCATCCGGGGCATCGGCCCGCTCGCCGCCATCTCGCTGGTCGTGGGCTCGATGATCGGCTCCGGGATCTTCATCGTCTCCGCCGACATCGCGCGCCAGGTCTCCGGCTGGGGGCCGGGCGCGCTGCTCAGCATCTGGCTGGTGACCGGCATCATGACCGTCATCGGCGCATTGAGCTACGCCGAGCTGGCGGCGATGATGCCGAAGGCGGGCGGGCAGTACGTCTTCCTTCGGGAGGGGCTCTCGCCCGCGGCGGGGTTTCTCTACGGCTGGACGCTGTTCGCCGTCATCCAGACCGGCACCATCGCCGCGGTCGCCGTCGCCTTTGCACGGTTCCTCAGCGTGCTGGTGCCCGCCGTCTCGCCCGACGTCTTCCTCCCGCTCGGGCGGATCCACCTGCCGGGCGCGGCCGAGGCCATCCAGCTCGGCCTTTCGCCGCAGCGGGTCGTGGCGATCGTCATGGTGCTGTTCCTCACGGCCGTCAACGCGCGCGGCGTGACCCTTGGCGCCGCGATCCAGACCGTCTTCAGCACCGCCAAGCTCGGCGCGCTCGCGGTCATCGTCGTCTGCGGTCTCACCGTCTTTCGTCAGCCGGATGTCGCCGCCGCCAACTTCGGCAACTTCTGGGGGACCGGCGACTGGTCGCTCGCGGTGATCCCGGTCTTCGGCGCGGCCATGGTCGGCTCACTCTTCGCGAGCGACGCCTGGAACAACGTGACCTTCGCCGCGGCCGAGGTGCAGAACCCGACCCGGAACCTGCCGCTGGCGCTGGCGGCCGGGACCGGCATCGTGAGCCTGCTCTACGTGCTCAGCAATGTCGCCTACCTCAACGTGCTCCCCTTCGCCGGCGACCCCAACGGCGCCACCGCGATCGCGCGCGGCATTCAGCACGCATCACAGGACCGGGTCGGCACCGCGGCAATCGAGGCGTCGGTCGGCGCGGCCGGTGCCGCCGTCATGGCGGTCGCCATTCTGCTCTCGACCTTCGGCTGCAACAACGGACTGATTCTGGCGGGACCGCGGGTCTACTACGCCATGGCGCGGGACGGGCTCTTCTTCGAGCGGGCGGGTCACCTGCACCCGGAGTACCGCACACCGGTGTTCGGCCTGGCGGCGCAGGCGGTGTGGGCGAGCGTGCTCTGTGTGAGCGGCACCTACGGCCAGCTGCTCGACTACGTGATCTTCGCGGCGCTGGTTTTCTACTTCCTCACCACTATCGCGCTCTTCCGCCTGCGGCGTACCATGCCCGACCTGCCGCGGCCGGTGCGGGCGTTCGGCTATCCGGTGCTGCCGGCGCTGTACCTGGTGCTGGTGGGTGCGTTGATGATCATCCTGCTGTTCGAAAAGCCGCTCTACACCTGGCCCGGCGTGCTGATCGTGGCAAGCGGGATTCCGGTGTACCTGCTGTGGCGCCGGGGGGCATCCCGCTGATCGTGAGTGGGTTGCGAGCGGTAGTGTCAGCGCGCTGATGGAAAACGAGCTCGACATTCTGCGGGATGTTTCCAGACGGCTGACGGCTGGAGGAATTCCGCATGAACTCGAATTTGCGCGGCGGCAGCGCGCAGCGCTCGCTGGTGTGCCGATCGATATCGTTACGCCCGAGGACCTGATTCGTCGACGCTCCTGTGGGCCCGAGAGCCGCGTTCGGAGATGCAGCGGCGGGACATCAGGGCGTTGATCGCGGGGCCCTACGACGAATCGTATGTCAGCGCCGCCAGCTCTTCCGGCGCTTTTACAGCGACCTGCCGGCGCATTCCGGTCGCCGAGCCGCGACGGATGCGGCCTACAGCTCCTTCACCGTCTCCGCCAGAATGAAATCCACCACGCCGGTCATCGTCCCCTCGCGCCGGTAGGCCTCGCGCTGGCGGCGGGCGCCGGTGCCGTCGCGCAGCGTGCGTTCGACCAGTCCGGACACCTGCTCCCAATCGCCCATCTCCTCGAGCGCGGGCCTGAGGCGCTGGAGCAGTCGCCCGATCAGCTCCCTGGCGGGGACCACGGTCATCTGCTCGATATCGACCAGGTCCTTCTCGGTGCCGTAGCGCGCCGCGCGCCAGTGCGCCGAGCGGAGCAGCTCGAGCCGAACCGGCCGAACGGGCGTGCCGGCCGCTGCGTCGTCCAGCGCCGTGCGCACCAGCCCGCGGCAGAGCCCGGCGATCATCACCGCCTCGTCGATCGTGCTGCACACGTCGCTCACCCGGAACTCGACCGTCTCGATGTGCGCCGGCAGCCGCATGTCCCAGTAGATCCGGGTCTCGTCCTGGATGGCATCGGTCGCGACCAGCTCGCGGGTGAGCTCCTGATAGTCCTCGAAAGACGCGAACGCCCCCGGCGGCCCCGAAATCGGAAACCGGTTCCAGAGCTGGGTGCGGAAGCTGGCGTAGCCGGTGTCGTCCCCCACCCAGTAGGGCGAGTTCGACGCCAGCGCGAGGAGCGGCGCCAGCCAGTGGCGGGTGCGATTGATAACTTCGACGCCGGCCCCCTTGTCGGGCACGGCCACGTGTACGTGGCAGCCGCAGATGATGAGTTCGCGCGCGAGCTGCTGATACTGCAGCGCGGTCGTGCGGTAGCGCTCCTTGGGCGTGACCTGCTGCTCGTCCCACTGCGAGAACGGATGGGTGCCCGACGCGAGGATCCGCCCGCCGTCCTTCGCCGCCGCCTCCACCACCGCACGCCGGAGCCGCACCAGCTCGGCCCGCGCTTCCGCCAGCGTGCCGCAAACCTTGGTCGCGATCTCGATCTGCGACTGATACAGCTCGTGCTGCACCTCGTCGCCGCCCAGGCTCCGCGCCTCGGGCATCATCTGCCGCGCCCTCGGCCGGAGCTCGCGCGACTCGGCGTCCACGATCTGATACTCTTCTTCGACCCCCAGGGTGGGGACGGACGACGACATCGGCGCTCCTCGGCAGGCTTCGGTGCGTGCGGCTCGTTCGGGCGGTGTAGTATATCCGACACGGAGGAACCCATGCTCGTCCACGTGATCGCCGACTACGGTGTGGGCGACCTCGCCTTTGCCGAAGTGGTCCAGCGGATCCGGCTGCATCTGCCCGATGCGGAACCGGTACTGCTGCCGGTGCCGCCGTTCGCGACGCTCGCCGCCGGCTTCTGCATCGCGCAGCTCGGGCTCAACGACGCGCCGCCCGGCACGCTCATCTACCACAACGTCGCGCCACGGGAGGACGACGATGCCGCCCGCGCCGACAACGCCGGCGAGCGGCTCGCCTACGCGCGGCTTCCGACCGGTGTGCGGGTGATCGGCGTGAATGCGGGGCATGCCTTTGCGTTCGTGCGCGATGTCGCCGAGGAGCTCCGCTGGGCGGCGGTGCCGGCAGAGGGATCGCAGTTC
>JACDDX010000338.1 GCA_013816685.1 Gemmatimonadales bacterium | reverse complement strand
CTGCCGTACCAGACGACCGAGCGCGGGACGATCCGGGAGCAGGATGGCGAAGTGATAGAGCCCGAGCCGCCCCCGTGCGGGCATGGGTCGCGCACCTCGGTGCTCGCGCAATTCGACGAGTGGCCCACCATGCTGCCCGCCGAGGAGCGCACAGCCCGGTTTCGATCGAACCGGACGAAGGCCGAGCACACCGGTGTAGTAGGCGAGAGAGCGATCGAGCGAGCTGACCTGGAGGCTGACGGGCCCCAGCCGGAGTGCATCCGGCAAGGCTCCGCCGGGCGCGAGGCCATCAGATTCAGAGTGCGATTCCGTCATGCTGAGGCCGCTTCACTTACAGCGAGGGGCGCGGCTGATTCATCCAGCACGGGGGCTGGGCCGGCTTCGAGTCCAGCCTCCCGCAGGAAGAGCGCGCCACCGGTGCCGCGGCCCTCGCGGCGCTCCACGCTCGTCAGCACCAGCCGATCCTTCGCCCGCGTCATTCCAACGTAGAGGAGACGGCGTGATTCCCGGATTTCCTCGATCCGATCGTCGTCCAGCTCGCGCAGCCCAGGGAGCTGCCCATCCTCAACGCCGACGACATAGACGCGGGAAAACTCCAGCCCCTTGGTCGAGTGGAGGGTAAGGAGGCTTACCCGACCCGGGTCCGACGGCACGCCGTCACTCTTGGAGAGCGCGACCCGGTCCAGCAGTGTGTCAATGCTGTCGTCCAGGGTCGTGGCGGCGCTGCCGTCGACCAGTGCGCTGAGCCGAGCCACCGAGGCCGGATACCGCTCGGCCACTGGACGATCCGTCCGGATCCGCTCCATCAGTCGGGCACCGCCGAGTCGCTCCACGATTTCCTCCACCGCTGGAGCCACTGCCGCCGGACTTTCGGCCGCGTAGATCTCCAGACAATCGCTGAAGCGTCCGAGTGTCGCCGGCAGCGCCAGATCCCGAAGCAGGCGCTCTTCGGGGCTCAGGCCCTCCGCCGGCACCAGCGCGAGCGCCAGACCGAGCCATCCGATGAGGTGCACCAGCGCACCCTTCCGGGCCCGCGCGAGCTTCAGGTCGCCCAGGTGCGCGAGCACACCGGCCAGGGTGACGGCATCGTCGAGCGCGTGATGAGAGCGTCCCGCCGAGACGCCGAAGCGGTCAGCCAGATCCGCCAGGCGGGCACTGCCGTCCACCAGCGACCGCGCCAGCGGAAGGGTGTCGAAGAAGGCCAGATCGTCGG
Organism: Gemmatimonadales bacterium; assembly: GCA_013816685.1. Classification (GTDB taxonomy): domain Bacteria; phylum Gemmatimonadota; class Gemmatimonadetes; order Gemmatimonadales; family GWC2-71-9; genus JACDDX01. Next base: position 1,119 of record JACDDX010000338.1, on the reverse strand, counting down.
CACCGGGCAATCCCGCTGCGAGGCGGCGGAGGACGGGAATGTCGAACCGCTGCCCGTTGTGCGCGACGAGCACATCCTTGCCGACGAACGCACGGAACTCGGGCCACACGTCGGCGAACAGCGGCTGGTCGCAGAGATCTTGGTCGTACCAGCCGTGCACGGCGCTCGCCTCCGGATGTAACGGACGGGTCGGGCGGACGCGGGACTCGAAGCGGTCGACCACCACACGCCCGCGAATCCGCACGGCCGCAATCTCAACGACATCACACCCGCTCACGTCAAGATCGGTGGTCTCGAGATCGAAAGCCACGTAGTCCTGGAAGGGGTCCGCCGCACCGTCGGCATGCAGCAACTGCAGCGCCTTGAAGACAGTGAGCGCGCGGACCAAGCCCGCCCGGAGAATGAAGTCGCCGGGACGAACGCGCGCGTCCGGAGGGAGCCGTCGGACATCGCCGCCCGCTCCGCCTTCGATCAGCCGAATCAGGGCGATCTCGAGCCCGCCGTCGGGCTCGATCCAGATGGTGTGCCCCGACCCGGCTGCTTCGCCGAGCCGTCCCGCAAGTGCGACGGCTGCCGGCAGCGAGAGTGGATCCGTGAGCTCGTCCGCGCGCTCCTCGAGCGGGCTTCGGAACGGCCCCAGTCGCTGCGCGAGCAGCTCGTCTACCAGCCGCGCGAGTGAATCGTGACCGCGACCGAGGGCACCGAGATTCTCCAGGTGGTAGACGACGCGCCACGCTCGGCGGGCGTCGACGTCGCCCCGGCGGGCCGCCTTTGCGAACGCACGCAGTCCGTCCACCAGCGTCGGCGCGCTGGTCGCGGTGCGCACCTGAAAGAGCAGCGACTTGGGCAGCACCAGTTCCACGAACGCGTCCGCCACGATCGGGTCGTCCGGTGAGCGGATGACGCGGAGCGACGCTACGACGTACGCGATCAGGTTGTCCTCGCCGAGCGCCTGGCCACGGGCCGTACGGCAGGGGATACCGGCCTCGACCAGACGCGTCTCGAGCTGCTGGCCGACGCGGTGGTAGCGGTAGAGCAGCGCGTAGTCGCCCCAGCCGAGCGACGACCGAGCGTGGTCGCGCCCGAGGTCATCGACAATCCACTCGGCTTCCTCACGCT
>JACDDX010000337.1 GCA_013816685.1 Gemmatimonadales bacterium | reverse complement strand
GGCATAGACGGTGGCAAAGCGCCAGCGTCCGTGCGCGATGGTGTAATTCGCACCCAGCAGGCCGTTGGCGGGCGTCTTCCCCGGAGCCTCGTCCGGCGACCGCACGAACAGATGACCGACGGTGAGATTGCCGAACACCTCCTCGAGCAGATAGTCGAGGTCGGCCCGGCCGCCCAGCGCCGGCAGGTAGCGCTCATAGAAGCGCTCGGTGCGGGCGAGGTCGAGCCCGTGATAGCCGGGGTCGTAGAAGAAGGCGCGCTGGAGCCGGAACGCCTCATGGTACATCGCGGTCCACTCCGCCCGCGGATCGGTGAGGACCTGGATCTCCTCCACCTTGAGACCGCCGGCCGGCGGACCCCCGGCGGGACCAGACGTGGCCGACGATGGGGCCGCGCTGTCTCCCGGCGACTTCGGTGGGCCGAGCGGTGCGATCGTCCAGGCCTCGTGCTGCTTGTAGAGCAGCATGCCGCCGTCGCGCGACACATCGAAGTCGCCCACGTCCGGCATCAGCTCGTCGGCCTTGCGCTCGGCCAGATCGAACTTGTGCAACGTGACCGGCAGCGCGCTGTCCGGCTGCAGATCCACCGGTATCAACGGCTGCTCGGCCAGCACGACCGTGCCCGCCTTGCCCGGGGTCAGGGCGACGTAATTCCTCGGCGTCGCCGGCAGCGCGATCGTGCGCTGATCGATGTTGCCGAAGTCGATCCGTACCGGCTCCGGCGCGGCGACCGCACCGAGGCTGTCCTTGCCCGGCCGGGCCGCCTTTGCGCCCTTCACGTCCCCGGCGGCCGCCTTCGCGTTGCTGGTGGCCGCACTGTCGCCCTTGGCCTTCTCCTCGTCGCTTTCCGGCGCCAGCGGCGACGGCTGGTCGTCGCGCAGCACGATCGCGTAGAGACTGCGCGTGATGGGGTGATCGTAGGTCGTCATGCTGAAGTCGCTCGCCGGTCCCGCATCGGTGCTCGCGACGAAATACAGATACTTGCCGCTCGCATCGAACGCCGGGGTGCGCACGTCGCTCAGCCCGTCGGTGACCTGGGTGGACTTGCCGCGCTGAACCTCGTGGACGAAGACGGCGCCGAGCCGGTTCTTGATCGACCGCGCATAGGCGAGCCAGCGGGAGTCGGGCGACCAGGAGCTGGGAAACCAGCCGTCGCCGAACCCGGGGCCGAGCGGTTCCGTGGCCACTTTGACGACTCGGCCGCTGGCGACCTCGGCGTACCAGAGCTCGCCCCGCGACGTGCTGTAGGCGATGCGCTTGCCGTCGGGCGACCACGAGGAGTGCGAGTAATAGGTGTCGGCGTCGCCCAGCTTGATCGTACGGGGAGCGCCGGTGCCGAGCTGGCCCCGCAGCTCCAGGTGATAGGCGCCGCCGGCATCGGAGAAGTACGCGAGCGTCTGTCCGTCGGGCGACCAGCTCGGAAATCGCTCGGTGGCGCCGGGCGTGCGCGTGATGTCGCGCGCGTCGCCTTTTTTAGCGGGCACGGTGAAGATCTCGCCCCGAGCCTCGAACGCTGCGCGGACACCGGTGGGCGAAAGCGCGGGGTGCTGCAGTTTGTCGCCCACCGGCACCCACCGCGGCAGCGCCGCCGTGAGCTCGCCGTCGAGCACGACCGGCACCGGGGCGGTGCGGCCGGTGGCCAGATCGTAGAGACTGAGCGCACCGAACTGCTCGTATACGATGGCCCCGGGCCCGGCCGACGCGTACTTGATGTCGAGCCCCTTGTTCTCGATCCGGCGCGCGGCCCGTTTGGAGTGGGTGTCGTAGCCGTAGAGGGTGGCGGCGCCGTGGCGGTCGGACACGAAGAACACGGTGTCGCCGATCCACATCGGCCACTGGTCGGTCGAGTTCTGGCGGGGGACTTTCTCGATGGCGCCGGTCGCCAGCGTCGCAATCCAGATCGGTGTCGTGCGCCCACCGCGGTAGCGCTTCCACGCCCGGTTCGCGGGCGGGAACGGCAGGTAGGCGAGCCGCTTGCCTTCCCGGCTGAACGCGCCGTCCCAGACGCTCGGCAGCTCGACCGCGGTGGCCTGCACCGCGTCGGGCGCCTGGGCGAAGAGCCGCGGCGCACCACCGGCCTGCGTCAGCGCGATCCCGTCGCGGTCTGACATGAACAGCACCCGCCCGTCCGAAGTCCACCCGCGCACCCGGTCGGCGCCCGGACGATAGGTGAGCCGTTTCGGCGTCCCGCCGGTGGCGGCGATGACGTACACGTCGGCGTTGCCGTTGGTCGTGTTGGTGTACGCGATTCGCCGGCCGTCGGCGGAAAAGCGGCAGCCCGTCTCGGCGCCGGCCGACGCGGTCAATCGGTGCGCCGAGCCGCCCGCGCGCGGCAGGGTCCAC
>JACDDX010000336.1 GCA_013816685.1 Gemmatimonadales bacterium | reverse complement strand
GTCGCCGCGGTTGACGAAGACGAGGTTCTGCGTGCCGGTCGGCAGGACTGCGCCCTCGGGCACGCTCAGGCGCGTCTGGCCACGCGGCACGATGCGGGCGGTGACGAACATTCCCGGGCGGAGCGCACCGTCCCGGTTCACGATCTCCGCCCGAGCCGTGAGCGTGCGGGTCTTCTCATCGACGGTCGGGTGGATGAACGTCACCCGGCCTTCGTAGGTGTGGCCCGGCAGCGCATCCACCGTGACCTCGACCGGCGTGCCCCGCTTGACCAGCTGGGCATCGGCCTCGAAGATCGAGAGGTCCGCCCACAGCACGCTGCGATCGGCGATGAGGAACAGGTTGTCGCCGGGCTGTACCGCCTGACCCTGCGTGACCATCTTTTCCGCGATCTCGCCGCTCATCGGGGCGCGGAGGACGAGGGTGCGCTGCGCGGCGCCCGTTCGCTCCAGCAGGTCGAGCTGGTCGGCCGAGATGTTCCACAGGGCGAGGCGCCGGCGGGCAGCGGCGGTGAGTGAGCTGTCCCCGAGCCGGCGAGCCGACAGATACTCTTCCTGGGCGCTGACCAGCTCGGGGGAGTACAGCGCGAGCAGGGGCTCGCCTTTACGTACCGGCTTCCCCATGTAGTCAGCGTTCAGCCGCTCGACCCAGCCCATCACCCGGGCGCTGACGTACTGGCGACGCGGCTCGGCATACGCGAGGGTGCCGACCACCCGCCGGTCGCCTCCGACCGGGCGCATGGCCGCGCGCGCGAAGGTGATGCCGAGCCGATTCGCGGCCGTGCGGTCGAGGGCCACGCCGTTGGTGCCGGTCGAGTCCGTCACTCCCCTGCTCTCGGTCTCCGTCGGCGAGACGGCCATATTCGGCATGCCTTTCATTCCCGCCATGGAATCACTGGCGTGATCCTTCTTTTTACAGGCGGTGGTACTCACGGTGAGCCCCAGCATGAGAGCGCCCGTCCACGAGCGGTTCATAGTCCATCCTCCGGACTCAGCAACTGCTGCAGCATGACGAGATGAGTGAGGTGTTCCGCTGCCACGAGCGCCGCATCGAGCTCCGCGCGGTAGCGGGAATCCTCCGCGGCGAGTACGGTGAGGAACTCGACTTGCCCCACCCGATAGCCGCGGAGAGTCGCATCCACCGTGGCCTGCGCCGCCGGAATGACTTGACCCGTCAGCAGGCGCAGCCGGGTCGCCCCGCTCTGCACGTCGGCCAGGGTGCTCCGGAGGTCGGCATTGAGCGCGGCCGTCTCCTGGGCCTCAGCTGCACGCGCGGCGTCCGCCTCGGCGCGGGCCGCTTCCGCGAGCCGCCCCTGCTTCCGACCCGACCAAACCGGCAGCCGGACTCCCACGAAAGCGGAGAAGAAATCCGAACCCAGCGGGCGGGCGCCATACCGGCTCGTGACCGTGAAGTCGGGCCGACCTGCGAGCTGCTCGACTCGCGCGGTTTGCTCCGCGGCCTCGACGGCGGCCCGCCGAGCCGCCAGGCGCGGATGATTAGGCAGCGAATCCGGAGCCGCCGCCAAGCTCGAGTCTCCCTGTGCGTGAACGCCGGCGGGCACCGCGTCCGGCCGAAGCGGCTCGATACGCATCCCATCGGCTCCGCTCGCCTTGCGCAGCGCCTTGAGCTCGGCGCGAAGCTTCGCCTCCTGCGCGACCAGCTCGGCCTCCTCGGTGTCGAGACGTGCCAGCGCAACCCGGGCCTGCAGCGGGTCGCTCTGGGGCGCCGAGGCGGTCGCATACCGGGTCGTGGAGATCTCGACGGCCGTGGCCAGCAGCATTCGCTGCTGAAGGAGCGTCTCCCGGGCGGTCACGACGTACTTCAGCCTGTAGTAGAGTTCGGCCGTTCGCAGGATGACCTCGCGCCGGCGGACAGAAACGTCCGCCGCTCGCGCCCGCGCCCCGGCTTGTGCAGCTCGGGTGCGCGCGCCGAGGGTGCCGGGCCAGGGGAATTCCTGGCCGAGCTCCACATCGACCTCGGTGAAGTCGCTCTCATGGAATCCGAACCGCGGCAGGGTCAGATCCATGACACCGATGCTCAGCATCGGATCGGGCAGGCTCCCCGCCGGCCGTACGCGAGCGGCGGCGGCCCGCGCCACCGCTCGGCTCGCGCTCAGAGAGGGGTTGGCGGCAATCGCCTCGGCCGTGATCCGCGCCAAGGTGGTGTCCCCCGCAGGTGAGGCCTGGGCCGCCGCTCGGACCGGGCTCAGGAGCACTGCGACCGCAACCGCGGCCCGCAGTAATGGGATTTGCATGTGAGCGTCCCTCCCAGGGACTGAAATCGTTGCCTGATGCCCGGCGATGCCGGGACGCAGTCCGTAGCCCCCGACCAATGGTCGCGGGA
>JACDDX010000335.1:491-2355 GCA_013816685.1 Gemmatimonadales bacterium | reverse complement strand
GCTGTAGGATGCCGCCGCCGTGATCGTGCTCGACGGCCTGGTGAAGTCCTTCGGCAGCCGGCGGGTGCTCGAAGGGCTGAGTCTCGAAGTGCCTGACGGCCGCAACACCGTGATCATCGGCTACTCGGGCGTCGGCAAGAGCGTCACGCTCAAGTGCATCGTCGGGCTGCTCGAGCCCGAGGGCGGCCGCGTCATCGTGGACAACCGCGTCGTCGGCGAGCAGGGCCGGGAAGAGCTGGCCGAGCTGCGCGGCACCATCGGCTACGTCTTCCAATTCGCCGCCCTCTTCGATTCCATGACCGTGGGTGAGAACATCCGGCTGGGGCTGGTGCGTCGCGGTCATGACGACGCCGAGATCCGCCGCCGGACGACGGAGAGCCTCGCCGTGGTCGAGCTGCCGGGCACCGAAGGGAAGTATCCGGCGGAGCTCTCGGGAGGGATGCGCAAGCGGGTCGGGATCGCGCGCGCGATCGCGCTCAGGCCGCGCTACATTCTCTACGACGAACCCACCACTGGCCTCGATCCGGTCACGTCCGCGGTCATGGATCAGCTCATCGTCCGCACCCGCGACCTCGGCGTCACCGGCCTCGTCGTCACGCACGACATGCGGAGCGCCTTCACCGTGGGCGATCGGATCGCCATGCTCTATGAGGGCCGGATCCGTGCGGTGGGCACCCCGGACGTCCTGCGCCGGAGCGACGACCCGGTGGTGCGGCAGTTCATCGAAGGCCGTCCCAGCGCCGCTGACGCGCGCGGAAGGCTCGGGGCGACGGAGGGCGCGGCGTGAAGCGAAGTAACGAATTCGCGGTCGGGCTCGCGGTGCTGACGGCTCTCGCGTTGGTCATCGGCGGCGCGCTGTGGCTCAGCGAGACCGACGTGAACCAGAAGCTGACCACCTACGCCGCACGGTTCCGCACCGTCGGCGGGCTCGGCGTCGGCGCGCCGGTGACCCTCCGCGGCGTGCGCGTCGGGCGGGTCGAGGCCATCCGCCTGGTCGAGAACGAGTGGGTCGAGACCGAGTTCAGTATCGACCGCGCCATCTCGCTGCCGCACCGTCCAGCCGTGATCTCGGCGTCGGCCAGCCTCTTCGGCGAGTGGACCGCCAACATCATCCCCTACGATCCGCCGCCGACCGACCCGAACCTCCGGGACGCGCTCGCCGAGTCGGACAAGGCGGGCGGGGAAGCGTGGCCCGGCGCCACACTGCCCGACATCGGCCAGCTCACCGCCCAGGCCAGCCGCATCGCCGGCGACATCGGCGTCGTGACGCAGCGCATCAGCTCCGCCTTCGACAGCACCGCGCTCCGGAACATGCAGCAGAGCGTGAAGGATCTCGCCGCCATCTCGCAGCGGCTGGTACGGTTCGCCGGGGCGCAGACCGGGCGCATCGACACCATCGCCACCAATGTGGCCAGCACCTCGACCTCGTTCGCGGGCGTCGCGCGAACCTTCGAGACCGCCGCCGCCCGGCTCGACACCGCCACGGCCGACAACCAGATGAAGGACATCCTCGACAACTCGCGCGCCTCGAGCGCCGATCTCCGGCATGCGGCGGCAGACATCCGCTCGCTCGCACAGGCCGCGCGTGAGAATCAGTCGAGTCTGGTGCGGGCGCTCACCACCGCCGACACGCTGCTGGCGCGCATTCAGGATGGCCGCGGCACCCTGGGCATGATGGCAGGCGACTCCACACTCTACATCGAGACCACGCGCACCATCATCCAGATGCGGGAGCTCCTCGGCGACATCCAGCAGAATCCGAAGAAGTATTTCAAAGTGTCGGTGTTCTGATGAACGCCCGGCGCACCGAGCTCGAGGTCAGCGCCGGCGGCATCGTGTTCCGGCGCGCGCCGGACGGCCAGGC
>JACDDX010000335.1:0-481 GCA_013816685.1 Gemmatimonadales bacterium | reverse complement strand
CCTGGAGAACGCCGAGTCGCCGGCCGAGGCGGCGCGGCGGGAGACCGAGGAGGAGACCGGGCTCGAGCAGCTCACGCTGCAGGGGCCGATCCGGGTGATCGACTGGCACTTTCGTTTTCGCGGACGCCACATCCACAAGTACTGCCACTTCTTCCTGTTCGAGAGTCCGACCGGCGAGCCCTGCCCCCAGAGCGCGGAAGGAATCACCGCCTGCCAGTGGCGCACCTTCGACGACGCGCTGCAGGAGCTGAGCTACGACAACGCCCGCGGCGTGCTCAAGCGCGCGGGCGAGATGGTGCGGACGCTGGTGGCGATCGGGGCGGGCCGACCCAAGCGCGAGGAAGAGGTGTCGCCATGAGGCGCCAGGGCTGATGGCGTGGGTCGCGGCGCTCCTCGAAAGCCGGGGCGCGGTGCAGGCGCTCCGTCGCTCGCTGCCGAAGACCGGCTTCCGGCTGGTGACCTGCCGCTCGCCGGCGGTGCT
>JACDDX010000035.1 GCA_013816685.1 Gemmatimonadales bacterium | reverse complement strand
AGGTGCACGAGCACGGTCTCGGGCGTGAGCAGCCGCGCCATCGCGTCGGTGTCCAGCATGTCCTGCTCGTGGAAGGTGAATCCGGGCAGGTGCCCCATCTCCGCAAGATTCTGCTCTTTCATCGACCGCGGATAGAACGGGTCGAAGTTGTCCACCCCGATGACTTCGTCGCCGCGACGCACCAGCGCCTCGACGAGGTGGGAGCCGATGAAGCCGGCGGCACCCGTCACCAGCACCCGCGTCACATGGGGCTCCGGCGGCCGATGCCGTGGTACTCGAAGCCGAGCGCGGCCATGCGGTCGGGTTCGTACAGGTTCCGTCCGTCGAGCAGCAGCGGCCGGCGGAGGAGCTTCCGGAGCCGTTCGAAATCGGGATTGCGGTACACCAGCCACTCGGTCATCACGACCAGCGCGTCAGCGCCGTGCGCGGCGCTGTAGGGATCAGCGGCGTACATCACCCGGTCGCCGAAGATCAGCCGGGCCTGGTCTGTTGCCTTGGGATCGTGGGCCTGGACTCGCGCGCCCGCGTCCAGCAGTCCTTCGATCAGCGGAATCGCCGGCGCTTCGCGCATGTCGTCGGTCTCGGCCTTGAAGGCGAGACCCCAGATGCCGATCGTCTTGCCGGTCAGGTCGTCGCCGAGGAAACGTTGCGCCTTCCGCAACACCACGAGCTTCTGGCGGTCGTTCACGTCCTCGACCGACTTGAGCACGTCGAGCGAGAGGCCCAGATCCTCCGCGGTTCGGATGATCGCCTTGACGTCCTTCGGAAAGCAGGAGCCGCCGTACCCGGGGCCGGGATACAGAAATGCACGGCCGATACGCTGATCGGAGCCGATGCCGAGGCGCACATTGTTGACGTCCGCGCCGACGAGCTCGCAGAAGGTCGCCATCTGGTTCATGAACGAAATACGGGTGGCCAACATCGCGTTCGCTGCGTACTTGGTCACCTCCGCCGAGGCGATATCCATGAACAGCACCCGGTTCCCGCCCTGGCGGGTGAACGGGGCGTAGAGCTCGCCCATGATCGCGCGGGCGTCGTCGTTGTCGACGCCGATCACAACGCGATCCGGCTTCATGAAGTCGTCGATCGCGGCGCCTTCCTTCAAGAACTCGGGATTCGAGCATACGCTGAACGGTGTCTCGGTCTCCGACTTGACGGCGGCGCGTACTTTCTCCGCCGTCCCGACCGGCACGGTGGATTTGGTGACCACCACCTTCGGCTCGTTCATGTTGCGGCCGATCTCGCGGGCCACCGCCAGGACGTGCTGGAGGTCGGCCGAGCCATCTTCCCCGGGCGGCGTGCCCACAGCGATCAAGACGACCTTCGAAGCCCGGACCGCGGTGCCCAGATCGGTGGTAAAGGTGAGGCGTCCCTCGGTCTGATTGCGCTGCACCATCGGCTCGAGCCCGGGCTCGTAGATAGGGATCTCGTTGCGCTGAAGCCGCGTGATCTTCGTCGCGTCCTTGTCGACGCAGATGACGTCGTTGCCGGTCTCCGCCAGGCAGGCGCCAGCCACGAGGCCGACGTATCCGCTCCCGATCACCGCCACGTGCATGTCACGCCTCTTTCGGCATTGCGTTACGGGTGTCCACCACCACTCTCGCGTGGCGCTGCACCATCGCGTAATCCACGGAGCGGTGGTCGGTGACGACCATGACGCAGTCGGCTGCAGCGACCGACTCGGAAGTCAGCGGCGCCGAGCGATATTCGTGCCCATCTTCGCGGAACGAAGCGACGTGCGGATCGTGGTAGGTAACGCGAGCGCCCTGCCCTTCCAGCAACCGGATAATGTCGAGGGCCGGACTCTCCCGGATGTCGTCGACATCACGCTTGTAGGCAACCCCGAGCACCAGCACGGTCGCGCCGCGCACGGCCTTCCCCACCCCGTTGAGTGCCTCCGAGACCTTCCGCGTCCAGAAGATCGGCATTTCGGTGTTGAGCTCGCCGGCGAGGTCGATGAAGCGGGTCTTGTAGTTGAGGCCGCGCATCTTCCACGCGAGGTAATGCGGGTCGATCGGGATGCAGTGCCCGCCGAGCCCGGGGCCCGGGAGAAACTTCATGAAGCCGAACGGCTTGGTGGCCGCGGCCTCGATCACCTCCCAGACGTCGACCCCGAGCTTGTCGCAGACGATGGCCATCTCGTTGACGAGCCCGATGTTCACGCTGCGAAAGGTGTTCTCCAGCAACTTGACCAGCTCGGCCGCTTCCGTCGTGGATACCGGTACCAGCCGCTCGATGGCCGGTGCATAGAGCGCCACCGCGACCCGTTGACAATCGGGGGTGATGCCCCCGACCACCTTGGGGGTGTTGCGCGTACCCCACTCCGGGTTGCCGGGATCGACCCGTTCCGGGCTGAACGCCAGGAAGAAATCCTCGCCCACCGTGAGCCCGGTGCTCTCCAGCGCAGGAAGGAGGATTTCGCGGGTGGTTCCCGGATAGGTGGTGCTCTCGAGGATGATCGCCTGGCCTCGGCGCAGGGTCCGCTTTACCGATTCGGTCGCGGCGACGATGTAGCTGACGTCGGGATCCTTGAATTTCGACAGCGGCGTCGGCACGCAGATCGATACCGCGTCTGGCTCGCCCATGCGTTCCATGTCGGCTGTGGCCTCAAAGCGGCCCAGCGCCCGCACCTTGCCAAGCTGCGCGTCCGTCACGTCCTTGACGTGGGAGTGGCCGGCGTTGAGTCCATCCACGACGGACGTATCGACGTCGAAGCCGAGCACCCGATAGCCGGCGTCGGCCAGCTCCAATGCGAGCGGCAGCCCCACGTACCCGAGGCCCACGATACCGAACAGGGCGTCGCGCTGCGCGGCCTTCTGGATCAGGTCGTCGGCGAATGCCATCACGACCCCCGCAACGTTACCGGCGCGCCATCGCGGGCGAGCGACTGCCCCGCCGCCTCGAGCACCCGCACGACCCGGACACCGTCGGCTGCGTCTGCGCGCGGTTCGGTCTCCTTCCGTATCACGGAGACGAAATGCTTGAGCTGCACCGCCAGCGGCTCCGCGTTCGAGACCCTGGGAATGTAGATGTCGCCCTCACGAACGCTGAGGCTTTCGCCATAGGAGACATAGTCCGGCCGATCGATACCCTTGTCATAAATCCGCAATTTTTCGCGGGACGCCATGTCGTCGAATACCGCCATCTGCCGGCTCCCCACGACCGTCAGACGCCGCTCCTTATGTGGATCGAGCCACGACATCTGCGCGTGGGCGACGACGCCCGACGCGAATTTCATCGTCAGGAACACCACGTCCTCGATGCCGCGCTGCAGGTAGGAGTGCCCCTGCGCCGCCACCGATACCGGTGCATCCCCCATGAGGAAAAGCGCCACCGACACGTCGTGGGGACCGAAGCTCCACAGGGCATTTTCATCGGGCCGTACCTGACCGAGATTCACCCGCTGCGAGTACAGGTAGTACAAGTCACCGAGCTCGCCCTTCTGAATCATCGTCCCGAGCCGCTCGACGACCGGGTGGTACTCCAGCAGATGCCCAACCAGCAGCGGCACACCGGCCCGCTCGGCCGCCTCGGCCAACCCCTCGGCGTCGGCCACCGTCAAGGCGAAGGGCTTCTCGATCAACGCGGGAATGCCGGCGTCGACCGCCTGTCGGCCGAGGGCCGCGTGGGTGCTGGCGGTGCTCGCGATCACCACCGCATCGACCCGGCCGAGCAGGTCGGCGGCCGACTCGGTCATGTGGACGCCGGGATACTGGCCGGCGAGGCGGGTGCGGGTATCCGGACTGAGATCGCAGACGGCGGCGAGCTCGACCTCCGGCATTCCGGCCAGCGTCCGTACGTGATTCTTGCCCCACGTTCCGGCTCCGACGACGCCGACCCGGAGGCGACTCATGCGTAGAAGGCGGTCACGGCCTCGATCACGGCGTCCTGCTGCGCTTCGGTCAGTTCCGGAAAGACCGGCAGTGAGATCACCTCGCGCGTGGCGGCCTCAGTGTGGGGCAGGCTCCCCTCGGCATAGTCGAGATGCGCGAAGCAGGGCTGCTGATGGAGCGCGAGCGGATAGTAGATGGCCTGGCCGATGCCTCGCGACTTGAGATGCGCCTGGAGCTCGTCGCGGCGCTCGGCGCGGATGGTGTACTGGTTGTAGATGTGCTCGTTCGCGCCATCGGTGACCGGCGGACAGATTGCGGAATGGCCGGCGAAGGCTTCGTCGTACCGGGCCGCGTGCCGCCGCCGCGCGGCGCTCCAGGCAGCGAGGTACGGTAGCTTCACGAGCAGCACGGCCGCCTGCAGCGTGTCGAGGCGGCTGTTGGTGCCAACCTCCTCGTGATGATACTGCTTCGCACCGCCGTGGAGCCGGAGCTTGGCGAGACGACTCGCGAGGGCGTCATCCTGCGTGATCATCATTCCGCCGTCGCCGAACGCGCCGAGGTTCTTGCTCGGGAAGAACGAGAACGCACCGGCCGTCCCAAGCTCTCCCGCCATGTGCCACTCGCCGTCCACCTGACGTCGCGCGCCGATGGCCTGCGCGGCGTCCTCGATGACCGTGAGGTCGTGCCGCACGGCCAGCGCCATGACCCGCTCGATAGCGGCCATCTGGCCGAACAGGTGCACCGCGACGACCGCGCGGGTGCGGGGGGTAATCGACGCTTCGACGGCCTGGTGCGACACATTGAAGGTATCGGGGTCGATGTCCACGAACACCGGCGTACCGCCCGCATTGTGGATCGCACCCGCCGTGGCGAAGAAGGTGAACGATGGCGCGATCACCTCGTCGCCGGGCTGCAGACCGAGGGCCTTGAGCGGAAGCAGCAGCGCGTCGGTGCCACTGGCGCACGCGATGCCGTGCTTCGCGTTGGAGAGGCTGGCCACCGCCGCCTCGAGCTGCGCCACCTCCGCTCCCATGATGAACGACTGACGCTCGACGACGGACAGGAGCGCCTTCTGGACGTCGTCCTTGATCGTCTGGTACTGGGCCACGAGGTCGAGCAGCGGTACGGTCACCGGGGAGCCTGTAGCGAGACGGTGGCGGGCGAAAAGCGCGGAACCATCGGCAGCCACAAAACTTAGCGGCGCGCCGCAGGCGGGTCAATCATCGCCAGACGACCAGCGGACTCCCCGTAGGCCGCGCCGCACTCCGCACACCGGGCGGTGCCGGCCTCGACGTTCAGCCGGATGCCGCACTGACACATCCAACCCACCCGACGGGCCGGCACGCCCACCATCAGCGCGAATGCGGGAACGTCACCCGCGACGACCGCGCCTGCCCCGATGAAACAGTACTCCCCGAGCGTGTGGCCACAGACCACCGTGGCGTTGGCGCCGATAGTCGCGCCCCGCCGGACCAGCGTGCTCCGATATTCCGACTTCCGCGACACGTGACTGCGCGGGTTCATGACGTTGGTAAACACGCAACTCGGCCCACAGAAGACGTCGTCCTCCAGCGTCACGCCCTCGTAGATCGAGACGTTGTTCTGGAGCTTCACGTTGTTGCCAATCCGCGTGCCCGGCATGACGACCACGTTCTGCCCGAGGTTGCAGCGCTCGCCGATGACGGCGCCAGCCATGACATGCGAAAAATGCCAGACCTTGCTGCCCTGGCCGATGACGGCGCCCTCGTCGATGTAGGCGGACTCGTGCACGAAATACTCGGCCACCGGGATCACTCCGCGTTCAGGTAGCGGCCGTCGCGACCGATGAGCTTCACTTCCGGCTCCAGTGTCACGCCGAACCGGCTCGCCACCTCGGCGCGCGTCCGGTCGATCAGCCCGCGGACGTCGGCGGCCGTCGCGCTCCCGGTATTGACCACATAGTTCGCGTGCATCGGCGACACCTGCGCACCCCCGAACCGCTCACCTTTGAGACCGGCCGCTTCGATGAGTTGCCCCGCGGTCCGGGCCCCGTCGTCCCGCTTCCAGCTGGGACCGGCAGGATTCTGGAACACACTGCCGCAACAGGGTTGGTTGAACGGCGTCCCCCGTTGCCGCCACTGGAACATCTCGGCGATCTCCTCGTCGAGATGCGCCTGGGGCTCGGGTCGAAGATGAACCGTCGTCTCGAGGACGACCCGGTCGCCGAGCCCGCTGCGCCGATAGCTGAATGGGATCTCGTCCCGGTGGAGCACACAGTCGCGGCCGGCCGGGTCCACGACGGTGACGCGCTCGATCACCATGGCCCAATCGCCGCCGTGGCAGCCGGCGTTCATGTAGACTCCGCCGCCGACGGTGCCCGGCACCCCGACGAAGACGTGCAGCCCGGCGAACCCCGCCTTGGCGGTGCGCCGGGCCGCGATCGGCGCTGGCAATCCCGCGCCGATCGTCCAACGGTCTCCGTCCTGCCGCACCGCGTCGAGACCCTTGCCGATCCGGATCACCAGGGCATCGAGCCCTTCGTCGGGGAACAGGAGATTGGAGCCCAGACCCACCGCGAACCAGGGCACGCCAGCTTCGGCGGCAAAGGCGAGCGCCCGGCCCACGTCCTCTGCCGCGCCCGGCAGGAACACGGTGGCCGGACCGCCGATCCGGTAGGTCGAATAGGCGGCGAGCGCCTCGGCTTCCCGTACTTCGCCACGCACCCGCTCGCGGAGCCCGCGGGCGAAGGTCGACGCGCGCGCGCTCAACCGGTCCATTCCGGCGACATCTCGCGCGCGAGGGCGTGCCATTCCTGGAGGGAGCGGACCTCGCCCGCCCGGCTCCGGAGCGCAATGATCGCGTCGCACGCGGCAGAGGCGGCCGAGAGCGTGGTGGTGTACGGCACCCGATGCTGCAGCGCGGCGCGGCGCATGGCGTAGTCGTCGCGCTGGGTCAGCTTGCCGAGCGGGGTGTTGATCAGCAACTGGATGCGGCCCGAGACGAGCAGATCGATTCCGTTGGGCCGCCCTTCATACACCTTGAGAACCCGCTCGGCCGGAATGCCGCGCGCACGGAGATAGCGGGCGGTACCGTCGGTCGCCAGCAGCCGAAAGCCCAGCGCGTGGAACCGACGCGCGATCGGCGTGACGTTCGCCTTGTCATGATCGTTCACCGTGAGGAACACCGCGCCCTCCAGCGGAAGCGCGCCGTCGGCCGCCGCCTGCGCCTTGGCGAACGCCATCCCGAACGAATCGGCGATGCCCATTACCTCGCCCGTGGAACGCATCTCGGGACCGAGGATCAGGTCCACCCCCGGGAGTTTGCTGAAGGGGAACACCGCCTCCTTGACCGCGACATACGGCTGCAGCACGTCGTCGTGCAGCCCGAGCTCCTCCAGCGTGCGGCCGACCATGACCGCGGCGGCGAGTCCCGCCAGTCCCACACCGGTCGTCTTCGACACGAAGGGCACGGTGCGCGACCCCCGTGGATTGACCTCCAGCACATAGACGATGCCGTCCTTGATCGCGTACTGCACGTTCAAGAGACCGACGACGCCGAGCCGCTCGGCAAAGGCGCGAGTATGGCGCCGCATCTCGTCGACCTGCTCCTCGGTGATCAGGTAGGGCGGCAGCACACAGGCCGAATCGCCCGAATGGATGCCCGCGTCCTCGATGTGCTGCATGACGCCGCCGATGACGCAGCGCTCGCCGTCGGCGATCGCGTCCACATCGGCCTCGAACGCGTCCTCGAGGAAGCTGTCGATGAGCACCGGATGCTCGGGCGCGGCCCGGACGGTACGCGCGAAGTAGTCGCGCAACGAGTCATCATCGTAGACGATTTCCATCGCGCGGCCACCGAGGACGTAGGACGGTCGGACCAGGACCGGGTACCCCACCCGGGCCGCGACCGCGACCGCCTCCGCGACCGATGTGGCCGTTCCACTGGGCGGCTGTGCCACGCCCAGCGCCCGCGTCAATGCCTCGAATCGTCCGCGATCTTCCGCCGCGTCGATAGCGTCGGGCGAGGTGCCGAGAATGCGGACTCCGGCCGCCTCGAGCCCCCGCGCAAGGCGGAGCGGCGTCTGCCCGCCGAGCTGGACCACGACGCCGAGTGGTTTCTCGACCGCCACGATCTCGAGGACATCCTCCAGGGTCAGCGGCTCGAAGTAGAGCGCGTCGGAAATGTCGAAGTCGGTCGACACCGTCTCGGGATTGGAATTGACCATCACCGTCCGGTAACCCAGCTCGCGAAAGGCGAGCGCGGCTCGGACGCAGCAGTAATCGAACTCGACCCCCTGGCCGATCCGGTTGGGTCCGCTGCCCAGAATGACGACCGTGCGCTCGCCGTCGGCTTGCGCCTCGTTCTCCTCGTCGTACGACGAGTAGAGATACGGCGTGGACGATGGAAATTCACCGGCACAGGTGTCCACCGTCTTGTAGGCGGGGCGGATCCCGAGCCGATGGCGGAGGGCGCGGAGCTGCGGCTCGCCGATGTCCCACAGATTGGCGAGCTGGCGATCGGAAAAGCCGAAACGCTTCATCCGGCGGAGCACGGGCGCGAGGCCGGGCTCATCCGCGTTCCGCGATGAGTCGGGTACGGCCTGCCACTCGCGCTCTGCGTCGAGCAGCTCCGCCATCTGGTGCAGGAACCAGGGATCGATACCGGTCCGTTCCGCAAGATCTTCCACGGCCACGCCCAGCGCGAGCGCGCGGCGCAGCACGAAGATCCGCTCGGGCGTCGGCGTGCGCACAGCTGCGAGCACCGACTCGCGGCTGGCATCCTGCACCCGGTCGTCGGCTGGGGTGGCGCCCTCGACCCACCCGATCCGGTCGGTCTCTAGGCCGCGCAGTCCCTTCTGAAATGCTTCCTTGAAGGTGCGCCCGATGGCCATCACCTCCCCGACCGATTTCATCTGCGTGGTCAGGGTGAAGTCGGCAGTGGGAAATTTCTCGAACGCGAACCGCGGGATCTTCACCACCACGTAGTCGAGCACGGGCTCGAACGACGCCGGCGTTGAGCGGGTGATGTCGTTGGGCAGCTCGTCGAGCGTGTAGCCGACGGCCACCTTGGTGCCGATGCGCGCGATGGGGAAGCCGGTCGCCTTGGAGGCGAGCGCCGAGCTCCGCGACACCCGGGGATTCATCTCGATGACGAGCTGTTCGCCGGTTGCCGGATTGACCGCGAATTGAATGTTGCAACCGCCGGCGGCGACACCGATCTCGCGGATGATGCGGATCGACGCGTCGCGCATGGTCTGGTACTCGCGGTCGCTCAACGTCATCGCGGGCGCGACCGTGATGGAATCGCCGGTGTGCACGCCCATCGGGTCGAGATTCTCGATCGAGCACACGATGACGACGTTGTCGGCGCCGTCGCGCATCACCTCGAGCTCGTACTCCTTCCAGCCGATGATGCTCCGCTCGACCAGCACCGAGCCGACCGGCGAGAGCTCCAGTCCACGGCGGATCAGCGCCTCGAACTCCTCGCGGTTGTACGCGATGCCACCGCCGCTGCCGCCGAGGGTGAAGGAGGGGCGGAGAATGGCGGGATAGCCGGTCGTCTCCACCGCCCCCAGTGCTTCGTCGACGGTCCGGACCGTCTGCCCTTCCGGCGTCGCGAGACCGATCCGGCGCATGGCCTGCGCGAACTCGTCGCGGTCCTCGGCCAGCCGGATGGCGCGGGCGTTGGCCCCGATCAGCTCGACGCCGTAGCGCGCGAGCGTGCCGTCGCGCTCGAGGGCCATGGCCACGTTCAGGCCGGTCTGCCCGCCCATGGTCGGCAGCAACGCGTCCGGCCGCTCGCGTTCGATCACCTTGGCGACCCATTCGGGCGTGACCGGCTCGATGTAGGTCCGGTCGGCCAGCTCGGGGTCGGTCATGATGGTGGCGGGATTCGAATTCACGAGGACGACCCGGTAGCCCTCCTCCTTGAGTGCACGCACGGCCTGCGTGCCCGAGTAGTCGAACTCGGCGCCCTGCCCGATGACGATCGGGCCGGAGCCGATGAGGAGGATGGTCGAGAGGTCAGTCCGTTTGGGCATCCACCAACTCCCGCAGTGTGTCGTCCAGCGTGAAGTCCGGGCTCCAGCCGGTCGCCCGGCGGATTTTAGTCGAGTCGCCCACCAGGTGCGCGACATCGGCGCTGCGGACCAGCGCGGGATCGGTCCGGGGTATCGCCGCGACGCCGACGAGGGCCGCCAGGCGCGCGAACAGCTCCGCCAGCGACCAGCCCTCGCCGCGGGCGACGTTGTAGATCTGGCCGGGTTCGCCTCTGGTGAGCAGCGCCAGATACGCCCGCACGACGTCGCGCACGTCGAGCAGGTCACGCACCGGCGCCAGACTGCCGGTCTCGACCTCGGTCGTGCCGTTCGCACGCGCCTGCCGCAGCCGCGCCACAAACGCCGGGAGCACATATACCGGCGTCTGTCCCCGACCCGTATGTGGAAAGGGCCGCGCTACGATGACCCGGAGTCCGGTGCGCCACCAGGCCTCCAGCGCGGCGAATTCAGCCGCCACCTTGCTGGCTGCATACGGGGACTGAGGACGGAGGGCGTCGGTCTCGACGCGGGGCACCCTCGGGCCCGTACCGTACACCTCGCCCGTCGACACGACCAGCACCAGCGGGTCGGCGTTCCTCGCGTCCCGCAATCGCACCGTCGCGTCAATGAGCCGAGCCGTCCCGGTCGCG
>JACDDX010000334.1 GCA_013816685.1 Gemmatimonadales bacterium | reverse complement strand
AAACCGGTGATGCACCGGGTGCTGGAGACGCTGGAGCCCGCGCTTCCGCCCGACGTGCCGCGTTATCTTATGGGAGTCGGCTTCCCGCCGGATCTGCTGGAGGGAATCGCGCGCGGCATCGACCTGTTCGACTGCGTGGCGCCGACGCGGAACGGGCGCCACGGCACCGCCTGGCTTCCGACCGGCCGGGTGAACGTCAAGGGCGCCGCGCTCAGGGGTTCAGGCGAGCCGCTCGACGCCGAGTGCGACTGCGAGGCCTGCAGCACGTATTCGCGCGGCTACCTCCGCCATCTCTTCGCGGTGGAGGACATGCTGGCGCTGCGCCTCGTGTCGCTGCACAACGTGCGCTTCCTCGTGCGGCTCGGCGAGCAGGCCCGCGCGCACATCCTGGCCGGCACCTTCGACCGCTGGAGCCGCGAGTGGCTCCGGCGCTATCACGCCCGAGGAGACTGACATGCAGAGCCCGCTCGGCTCCGGCAGCGGCATGCCGATCCTGCTGCTCCAGTTCGCCGCGATCGCGCTGGTGTTCTACTTCCTCGTCCTTCGGCCGCAGGGGCAGGCGCGGAAGAAGCACCTCGAGCTGCTGTCCTCGCTGAAGAAAGGCGATGAGGTGATGACCAGCGGCGGCCTCGTCGGCAAGGTGCGCGACATCAAGGAAGTCGACGCCAACGGCGCCAAGGAGACGCGGGTCACGCTGGAGAGCGGCACCTCGACGGTGATCGTCGAGCGCTCCCGGATCGTGCGGATCGGCGGCGCCGTCGCCCCCGGAGCGCCTGCCGCGTGAGTCTGCTGCCGCTGCACCTGCTGGGCTCGCCGGTGCTGCGACGCCGCAGCGACGAGGTGAAGGCGGTGGACGACGGCGTCCGCCGACTGGTGGATGATATGTTCGAGACGATGGACGCGTCGCGCGGAATCGGGCTCGCGGCCAACCAGGTCGGTGTCGCGCGCCGCGTGGCCGTGGTCGACGCCGATGGCGACCGCTTCGAAATGATCGATCCGGCAATCCTCGAGGCAGACGGGCAGGACACCGCCGAAGAGGGCTGTCTCTCGATCCCGGAGATCTACGGCGACGTCACCCGGCCCGCGCGGATCGTGCTGGAGGCACTGGACCGCCACGGCGCCCGGTACCGCAAGGAGGCGACCGGGCTCAAGGCGCGCGCCATCCAGCACGAGATCGACCATCTCGACGGCATCCTCTTCTTCGACCACGTGAGTCTCATCAAGCGGAAACTGCTGCTCGCCCGGTGGCGCCGGGAGCGGAAGGACGAGGAGGGCTACATCAAGGAGGTCAGGCCGGCGCCCGCGCGCTCGGAGTGATGCGGGTCGTCTTCTTCGGGACACCCGACTTCGCGGTGCCGTCGCTGCGCACGCTGCTCGAAGCGCGCTTTCCCGTGGTCGCCGTCGTCACCCAGCCCGACCGTCCCCGCGGTCGGTCCCACAGCGTACTCGTCGCGCCGCCGGTCAAGCGGCTCGCCGAGGAGGCCGGCATCCCGGTGCTCCAGCCGGAGCGCCCCGCCGGCGATCTCTTCCTGGCTGCGCTACGCCGGCTGGAGCCCGAAATCGGCGTCGTCGCGGCGTACGGTCACATTCTCCGTCCCGACCTCCTCGCCCTGCCCCCGCGCGGCATGCTCAACGTCCACGCCTCGCTGCTGCCCCGCTGGCGGGGCGCCGCGCCGATCCAGTACGCGATTCTCCGCGGCGACGATGAGACCGGCATCTCGATCATGCGGATGGAGGCCGGTCTGGACTCCGGCCCCGTGCTGCACCGGACGCCGACGGCGATCGAGCCGGACGAGACCGGCGGCGCGCTGACCGACCGGCTGGCCCGGCTGGGCGCGGTGGCGATCACCGACGCGCTGCAGCGCCTGATCGACGGCTCGAACATCGCCGCGCGGCAGGACGACACCCGGGCGACCTACGCGCCCAAGATCGATCGCCAGGCGGCCCGCCTCGACTGGCGGAAACCGGCGGCCGACCTTGCCCGCCAGGTCCGCGCCTTCGATCCGGTGCCGGGCGCGTGGACCCTGCTCGGCGGCGAGCCGGTGAAGCTGTTCGGCGCCCGGGTCTCCTCCGGCACAGCAGCAGAGGACGAGCGCGCGGCGGGCCGCGTGCTGCGGGCCGGCACCCGACTCCTCATCGCCTGCGGCAGCGGTGCGTTGCTAGTCCGCGAGGTGCAGCCGGCAGGACGCACCCGCATTTCCGCCGAAGCGTGGCTTCATGGACGAGACCCCTCGGCGGCGGTGGTCTTCCAGTGAGGCCGCTGCCGCGCCTGCATGCGATCACGGATCACCGGATTCTCCAGCTCGAGGACCTCGGCATCCGCGCCGCGGCCATCGCGGCGGCGGGCCCGGCCGTCGCCCTCCACG
>JACDDX010000333.1 GCA_013816685.1 Gemmatimonadales bacterium | reverse complement strand
GCCGATGATGTTGAGCCCCGCCTCGGGCTGCGCCAGATCGAGCGCCTTGTCGAGTTTGATGTCGGTGCCGCGGCCGGCCATGTTGGTCGCGATCGTGATGGCTCGCTGCTGCCCTGCGCCAGCCACGATTTCGGCCTCGCGCTGGTGGTACTTCGCGTTCAGCACTTCGTGCTTGAGCCCGCGGCGCTTGAGCTGACGCGACAGCGTCTCGCTCACGTCGACGTTCACGGTGCCAATCAGAATCGGCCACCCCTGCGCGTGCAGTCGCTCCACCTCACCGATGATGGCGTCGTGCTTTTCCTTCCGCGTCTTGTAGATCCGATCGGCCTGGTCGGCCCGCCGGAGCGGACGGTGGGTCGGGATGACGCTCACCTCGAGCCCGTAGATCTGGTAGAACTCGCTCTCTTCCGTCTCGGCCGTGCCGGTCATGCCGGACAGCTTGTCGTACATGCGGAAGTAGTTCTGAATGGTGATGGTGGCGAACGTCTGGGTCTCGCCCTTCACCTGGACCTGCTCCTTGGCCTCGACCGCCTGATGGAGTCCGTCGGACCAGCGCCGGCCGGTCATGATGCGACCGGTGAACTCGTCCACGATCAGAACCTGGCCCTCCTGCACCAGGTAGTCCACTTCCTTCTCGTAGAGGACGTGCGCCTGCAGCAGCTTGTGGATGATGTGCAGCTTCTCGCTCTTGATCGCGTAATCACCTTCGATCTGCCGCCGACGTTCGATCCGATCGTGCGGTGACAGCTCGGGGTCCCGATCCACCTGGTGGATCTCCTCCGAGATGTCGGGCACGAGGAAGAGCGTCGGATCGCCCGGCGACATCGCCTCGGCGCCGCGCTCGGTGAGATGCACCGAGTGGCCCTTCTCGTCCAGCACGAAGTAGAGCAGCTCCTCGAGGTCGCGCATCCGCTGCTGCTTGAGCGGCAGCTTCCGGTCGCCGATGGCATCCAGCTCCATGCGCTGCACCATCTGTTTGATGCCGGTCTCGTTGTACAGCTTCAGCAGCCGCTTGTTTTTCGGCATGCCGAGCTGGGCCTGGTAGAGCTTGAGCCCGGCCTCGGACCGGGTCTTCGGATCCTCCAGCAGGCGCTCGGCCTCGGCGA
The DNA here is from genome assembly GCA_013816685.1 of Gemmatimonadales bacterium. Taxonomy (GTDB): domain Bacteria; phylum Gemmatimonadota; class Gemmatimonadetes; order Gemmatimonadales; family GWC2-71-9; genus JACDDX01. Next base: position 1,271 of record JACDDX010000333.1, on the reverse strand, counting down.
GCAGCGTGTTCACGACGCCGGTCTGCTTCCGCACCAGTTCCGCGACCTGGCGGTTGAACTGGGCGTACTTGTCGTCGGCCTCGTTGCCCACCGGCCCCGAGATGATCAGCGGCGTCCGCGCCTCGTCGATCAGGATCGAGTCGACCTCGTCGATGATCGCGTAGGCATGCTCCCGCTGTACCCGCTGATCCAGCGAGAACACCATGTTGTCGCGGAGGTAATCGAAGCCGAACTCGTTGTTGGTGCCGTAGGTGATGTCGGCGAGATAGGCCGCCCGGCGCTCGGGGCTGGAGGGCTCGGTATCGTCGAGGCACGCCACTGTGAGTCCCAGATACCGGAACACATGCCCCATCCACTGCGAGTCGCGGCGCGCGAGGTAGTTGTTGACGGTGACCAGGTGCGCGCCGCGGCCGGTCAGGGCGTTCAGGTACAACGGCAGCGTCGCGACCAGCGTCTTGCCTTCGCCGGTGGCCATCTCGGCGATGCGGCCCTGATGCAGCACCACGCCGCCGATGAGCTGCACGTCGTACGGGACCATGTCCCAGGTGAGCTCGTGCCCGGTCACATTGACGATCGTGCCCAGGAGGCGGCGGCAGGCTTCGCGCACGGTCGCGTAGGCCTCGGGCAACAGCGCGTCGAGCTCGGCCGCCAGCTCCTGTTTGTAGCGGGCCTCCAGCTCGTTGGTCTGCCGCTCGAGTCCGTCGCGCTCCACCGGGTCGGCGCACTCATGCTTTGCGGCGCGAACCTCGTCCAGCTCCTGCTTGAGGGCGCCGGTTCGCTCGGCCAGCCGCTCGCGGAAGCGGACCGTCTTCGCCTTCAGCTCGTCTTCCGTGAGTCCGGCCAGCCGCTCCTCATGACGAAGGATTTCGTCGACGGTCGGCTGGATGCGCTTCCGCTCACGGTCGAACCGGGTGCCGAACAGCGCAGTGATGAGGGGTTTGATCATGATGGGCCCAAATATAATCGGTGGGCGGAGATATACTCCGCCACGGGATCGGGCACCCAGTAGCGGATCGAGCGTCCGGCGCGAACCCGCGCGCGGATTTCGGTCGCCGAAATTCCCAGCGGCGGCACCTCGAGGATCCGGCTCACCTGCGGCAGTGAAGGAACCGCTGTGCCCGGTCGGGCGAAGACCACAATCTGCGCCAGGGAGGAAATCGCGTCGCTCTCGCGCCAGGCCGGCAGGTCGGCCGCGGCGTCGGCCCCGAGCAGGAGGGTGAACCCTGCGGCCGGCTCTCGGAGGCGAAGCGCGCGCAGGGTGTCCACGGTGT
>JACDDX010000034.1 GCA_013816685.1 Gemmatimonadales bacterium | reverse complement strand
CGCTCGCTACGCGGGACTGATCCCCGGGCGTATCGTCGCGTCCGCGGATGCCAGGCACGATCAGCCACGCCTCTGGCCCGATGATCGTCCGGACGGCAGCCGCCTCGTGAGGGGAGCAGACCACGCCCTGCAACCCGGACGGAATCGCGGTCGCCGCCAGCCGGGCAACCTCCGCCTCGATTTCCACCGCTTCCCGCCCCATCACCCTGGCGTAGGAGGACGCATCGTGCGACGTCAGAACGGTCACGCCGACGAGCCCCAGCCCCGGGCCTCGTTCGGCGGCGGCCGCCCGGAGCATCGCGGCCCCGCCCACCAGATGCACGGTCGCCATCGAAACTCCCAGCTCACGCGCGGCGGCGACGGCGCCGGCCACGGTATTGGGGATATCGTGCCACTTGAGATCGAGGAATACCTGCAGCCCGCGTGCTGCGAGCGCCCGCACGAGCGCGGGCCCTTCCCGCGTCATCAGCACCGATCCGAGCTTGACCCACCGCGCCGCCGGCAGGCGGTCGAGCAGCAGCTCGACGGCTTCTCCGCTGGCGACGTCGAGCGCCACGATCACCTCAGCCATCGCCACGCTCCAGCTCGGCGACGATCCGTTCGGGCAGATGCGGATCGGCCAGGGCCGCGGTTCCGATGGCGACGAGCGACGCGCCCACCCGGAGGTACTGCCGGACATCCGTCGCGCTCCGCACCCCGCCGACGCCGATGACCGGCATGCCGCCGGTCCGCTCGACCACCCGCGCCGCGGCGAGCACCCCCACGGCCAGCAGCGCCGGCCCGCTCACGCCACCGTAGCCGTTGCCCACGCGCGCGGGTCCTGTCGCGCCATCGAAGATCATACCGGGCATGGTATTCACCACCGAGATCCCGTCGGCTCCCGCGTCCCGCGCGACCACCGCCATACCAGCGATATCGGGCACGACCGGGGAGAGCTTGGCCAGCAGCGGGAGCGCGGTTCGACGGCGGCAGTCGCCCACGATGCGCCGGACGCAATCGGCATCGGCGCCAAACTCGATTCCGCCCGCGCTGGTGTTGGGGCACGACAGGTTGAGCTCGAAGCCCGCCAGGCCCGGCACGCCGTCCAGCCCGCTCACCACGTCGGCGTATTCTTCGGGGCTGAACCCCACGACGTTCACCAGCGTGTGCGCCCGCCGGAGCCGCCGGCTGAGCCACGGGATCAGGTCGTGCCGTGCGCGCTCGAGACCGGGATTCGCCAGGCCGACGGAGTTGAGCATGCCGCCCCGGAACTCCGCTACGCGCGGGGCGCGATTGCCCGCGCGCGGATCGCGTGACACCGCCTTCGTGACGATACCACCGAGCCGGTCGAGATCCATCACCCCGTCCAGCTCCTGCCCGAAACCGGCTGTGCCCGCGGCGAGGAGCAGCGGATTCTGAAACGGCAGCCCGAGGACTTCGATCGGGCTCACCGGGTTTCCGGGACCCGCGATCCCGGCGCCCTGCCCGATCGGCGGCCCTGTCGCTTCCGGAGGAGTCGGTCATCCTCCTCGGCATCGTCGCTGAGATCGGGTCGCCGCCGCCCGCGAGCACCTGGGCGCGCCCCGCTCGGCACCATAGCGCGGCCCGCCGCCGACGCAAAGGCGCTGAGCGAATCTTCGAGCCGCGAGTACTCGGGATCGTCCATTCCGCGCAGCACGACGACGTAGGGGTTGAGCGCGTAACGTCCCTGCAACAGGGTCTGCGCGCTGTCGGACCACGCCGGGTCCAGCCGGAGGGCCGCGAGCAACGCCTTGGCGGCGTACGGCGACTCGGGCCATTCCACGGCCGAGCGGCGGAAGAGCGCCGCGGCCAGGCGATTGGCCGAGAGCACGTCGCGGGCGGTCTCTCCCGACAGGAAGAGGAGGATATCGCCTTGCGGTGCGCCGGCGGTGATGGTATCGGCGGCCAGCACGGCGGCGACGGCGGCGCTCAGCGAGGCGATGTCACCGCCGAAAAACGCCACTTTGTCCTCCAGCCCTCGGAGCTCCCCCTGCCGGCGCCGGAGATCGTCCGGGGTGCGGGCGTCGGCGAGATCCATCCGCAGCAACTGCAGCCGGGCTTCACCCGACCCGACGCTGCCTCCACTGGCCCGCACCGCCTGTTGAAACCGCCTGCGTGCACGCGCGGGGTCGCGCGGTACCAGTCGCAGACCATCATCCAGCATCCAGCGCGCGCGCTTGATCGGTGGCACCCGGGCCTTCAGGAGCACGATGTCGAGCACTCCCGACGCGACGACCGGATCGGCTTCGGCGACTGCGACGAGCAGCGAGTCCCAGATCCGGGTGGAATCGGATTGGCGGACCAGAGAATCGGCGGCTGCCAGGGCGGCGGCGCGGCGCCCGCCCCCGGCCAGGGCGAGCAGACGCTCCTCTCTGGCGCCCGGCACGGCGTCGCCCGAACTAGCGAGGGAATCCAGCGCCGCGAGGGCTTCGGCGTATCGTCCACGGGACCGGAGCACCCGGGCATGTTCGACTCTGGCCTGGGACCGCCGGCCCGGATCGTGACTGCCGAGCACCGGGGCAAAGGCGAAATCCGCCGCCTCCAGTTGTCCCGCCCGGACGTGGCAGCGGCCCAGTGCCAACGCGGCCTCCTCCGCGATCCGGGAACGCGGTCCCGAGCGCGGCGTCCGGGCCAGCAGGCTCATCGCGTCGTCGCACTGTCGCAGACGAGCCAGCGCGATGCCGCGCAGGACACCGGCCTCGTCGGCCCACCGGCTGGTCGGATGCCGCACCATGACCGAGTCGGCCCTGACCGCGACCTGACCCCAGAGCCCGCTCGCCTGATACACCCGGCCCTCGCGCTCGGCCTTCCACGCGGAGCCCGCGAGGCGCCGGGTGTTGTACATCCCGTTGTAATAGACGCAGCCGCTAAGCAGCAGGGCGGCCGCCACGGCCGTCGCTCGCCTCACCGGCGCCGCCCCGCGTCACTCACCGTGCCGGTTTTCCGCTCGTAATCCAGGAGATAGGCCACCACTGCGTCGGCCACCGACGACGCAATGGCACGCTGGCTGGTGCGGGTGGTCAGGAACCGTCCATCCTCCGGATTGGTACTGTAGCCCATCTCGACGAGAATCGACGGGCGACGCGCGGTGGTCAGCACCATGAAGCCGGCCTGCTTCACGCCGTGGCTGGGACCGGTGTGAATGGCGCCGATCCCCTTCTGCACCAGTTCGGCCAGCCGCGCCGATTCCCGCAGGTGCTCGTTGAGCTGAAGATCCTTGAGGATGAAGTCGAGGCCGCTGCCGGATGCATCGGTCGCCTGCACCGACTCGAAGCGTACCGCGTCGTTCTCCATCTTCGCGACGCGCGCGGCCTCTTCGGTCTTCGCCTCGGCCAGAAAGTAGGTCTCGAAACCGCGAACGCCGGTGTAGCCGCGGCGGCGAGCGATCGAATTGACGTGCAGGCTGACGAACAGGTCGCAGCTCTCGCTGCAGTAACCACCGCGATCACCGAGCGCGATGAGCGTGTCGGTGGTCCGCGTCATCCGGACGCTCACGCCGCGGCGGCGCAGCTCCTCGCGGAGCAGGAGTCCAACCTGAAGGGTGACATCCTTCTCGCGCGTGCCGCGCGGGAAGAAGAGTCCCGGATTGCCGGGGTCGACGCCGCCGTGGCCCGGGTCGACGGTGACGACGTGCCCGGCTCGCAGCCCCGGCGTGCGGATGTCGCTGCTGCGACGGGGCGCCGGTCCGGCCGGATCGGCGACCGCCACCCGCTGGGCGCCGTCGCCCAGGTCCACGAGCCGCGCTCGCGCACGGTCGTAGCGATAGCGTTCGCCCAGAAAATAGGGAACGATCTCGGCGACGAACTGTAATGGAAGGAAGAGCGTGTCGCGGGTGATGGAAGCAGAACCGGCGAGCGGGCGCACCCGGTCGCTGAACCGGTACAACGGCGCGCCGACGAGGAAGCGGAACGGCTGGCGAGCGACGTTGACCTCGGCCCAGGCCCCGTCCAGCCGGACTGCACCGCCCAGAGCCGCAAGGAGCGCCGGCGCCGGCAGCACCGGCGCGCCGTCGGCATCGCGGCGCACCGCGATCCGAATCTCACCCGTGGCCCCCGCGATCGTGACCGCCTTCGGTGGGACCCGCTGCGCCTCGACCGGCATCGCGGCGAGCGCGACGGCGAGGAGAATCGCGCCGATCACCGGCGCCCGCGGAGCGAGACGGCGCGCGCGGTCTCGCGTTCGACGATTCGCCGCTTGATGTCCTCGCGCTTGTCGTGCTCCTTCTTGCCCTTCCCGAGTGCGAGGGCAATTTTCGCGCGGCCCCGAAGGAAGTACAGCTCGAGCGGCACGAGCGTGAGCCCCCGCTGTTCGACCGCGCCGATCATGCGCTCGATCTCCCGGCGGTGCAGCAGCAGCTTCCGGCTGCGCACCGGATCGTGATTGTAGCGATTGCCCTGCGCGTACGGCGTGATGTTCATGCCTTCGAGAAACACCTCGCCGTTGTGGAGTCGCGCGTAGGCTTCCTTGATGGACGCCTTGCCGCCACGCAGCGATTTCACCTCCGTGCCGGTGAGGACGATGCCGGTTTCCCAGGTCTCGAGGATGTGGTAGTCGTGGGTCGCGCGCGGGTTGCGTGCGACCGAGTGGCGGGACTCATCGGCGGGAGTGGCGGGGCGATTCACGTAGGGGCCTTAAGCAAATGATAGGCCAGCACTTCCGCATGGTCAACCGAGCAGCTTGACCCCTCAACCCATGGGGAGTAGCTTTGCCCGCTTCGCCGAAGTGGTGGAACTGGTAGACGCGCTGCGTTCAGGGCGCAGTGGGCGCAAGCCCGTGCGGGTTCGAGTCCCGCCTTCGGCACTCCGCTGTTCGCTCCACATGTTCGGCTCATCCGCTCTGCTGTTACTTCCAATTTCCCAGCGACCATGGCCGCCACCCGGCGGCTCAGTAGCGCGGCATCGCCGGGTCCACGTCACCGGCCCAGGCATCGATGCCACCGGTCAGCGTGCGCACCCGAGTGAAGCCTGCCGACCGAAGCAGCGTAGCTGCCCGACTGGCCCGGGCGCCATGATGACAGTGGACGACGATGTCGCGAGCGTCGGCCAGCTCGCCGAGTCGCTCCGGCAGCACGGAGAGCGGAAGCAGGCGGGCGCCGTCGATGTGCGCTATCTCCCACTCGTGCGGCTCCCGTACGTCCAGGAGGACGAGCCCGTCCCCGTCGGCGTCCAGCGCGAGACGCAGCTCTCCGGCGGTGATTCCCTCCTCGTCAGCCCCGACCGACCCACCGTACCCGCAGAACGCTTCGTAGTCGATCAGCTCGTGTATCGAAGGATGATCGCCACAGAGGGGACAGGCCGGATCCTTCCGCAGCCGGAGCTCGCGGAACCGGAGCCGCAGCGCATCGAAGAGCAACAGCCGCCCGACCAGCGACTCCCCCGCTCCGATGATCCACTTGATGGCCTCGAGCGCCTGTACGCTGCCGATGATGCCGGGCAGCACACCAAACACCCCGCCCTCCGCGCAACTCGGTATCAGTCCCGGCGGTGGTGGCTCGCTGTACAGGCAGCGGTAGCAGGGCCCCTCTGGCACATGAAAGAGCGACGCCTGACCCTCGAAGCGAAAGATGCTGCCGTACACGTTGGGCTTCCCGAGCAGCACGCAGGCATCGTTGACGAGGTAGCGGGTCGGGAAGTTGTCTGTCGCGTCGATGACGACGTCGTACGCACCGAGGATCTCGAGCGCGTTCGCCGCGGTGAGTCGGGTCGCGTGCGGCTCGATCGTGACGTTGGGATTCAAGTCGCCGAGGCGGTCGCGGGCGGAATCGAGCTTGGGCCGTCCGAGCGACGAAGTTCCGTGAAGGATCTGCCGCTGGAGATTGGTGAGATCTACCGAGTCGAACTCGACGATGCCGATCGTGCCCACACCGGCGGCGGCGAGGTAGAGCGCCACCGGCGACCCCAGGCCTCCGGCGCCGATCACCAGCACCCGCGCCGCCTTGAGCTTCCGCTGTCCGTCGAGTCCCACTTCGAGCAGCAGCAGATGCCGCGAATAGCGCAGCACTTCGGCCGGCGAGAGCGGCGGCAGCTCCCGTTCCGTGTCGGCGCCCGCGATCACAGTGACGACGAGATTCCGACGAGCTCCTGCACCTGGGCCTCCTCTTTCATCAAGTCGGCCAGCGAGATGCTCGCGAGCAGGTCATCCACGCGCTGCTGGAGTGCCTGCCACACCGGCCGAATGCTGCAGGTGGAGCCTGGATGGCAGCGCGCCGCATCGACCGGGTGGGTCTCGCAGTTGACCTCGAAGGTCTGGTGCTCCGAGGCGTTCATCACATCCTTGACGGCGATGGATCCCGGATCGCGGGCGAGGTAATAGCCGCCCTTCGCTCCGCGGACGCTCTCGACCAGGCCTGCACGCCGGAGGCGGAGCAGAATCTGCTCGACGTAGTCGGCCGGCAGACGCTCGCTGTCGGCCAGCTCCCGCGCGGGCACCGGCGCGAAGCCCGTCCGTCCCCGCTTTGCCAGATGAATCGAGATGATCAGGCTGTATTCGGTCCAGGTGGTCACCCGCATGACCCTGAATATTTACCGCTTGTCGGCGGAGGTCCAGCGGACGACTTCTTCGGCGGTCATGTTGCCGAAGGGGCGGATCCGGGCGTCGCGAAAGGAGCCGCCGAGGACATCGCCGAGGTACTGGGACCAGGACAGGAGGGTGCCGTAGCACACGGGGTCGTCGGCGTCGGGTGCGCCGGCCTCCGCCTGCATGCGGCCTAGCAGCGCCTCCATCAGCCAGGCCGGGATCTTCGAGCGTGCGGATGGATAGATGAAGCCGAACAGAATCAGATGACTGAGCAGCACGCGCCAGTTGGGCTCGAACCGGGCGAGCAGTCGCTTCCAGTCGAGATTTCCGCCTTCGGCGAGGATGATGTGGGCGACATCGGCGCCGTCGAAGCGCTCCCGCTCCATGACGAACGCTTTGGACCAGAGCGTCTCCTCGGCGGGCGCGATCCGGACTTCGAGACCGAGCACCTGATGCACGCGGGAATGCTCGAACCATCCGTCGTCCACCTGCGCGATGCTGTTGCCCGAGCTGAAAATGACGTCGATGAACGCATCGGCCGAGCGAATCTTGGCGAGCCAGTGGGAGAAGACCAGGTCGGCCTGATACCCCGCGGCCGAGCAGGCCCCGAGCAGACGGTGGACGTCCACCGGGCGGACGAAGATGTCGAAGTCCTTGGTCTCGCGATCGATGCCGGCCTGGTGCACGAAGGCGAACGCGCCGCCGACAAGGAAGGGCACGCCCGCGCGGTTCAGCACTCCCATGGCCTCGCGGTAGAACGCACGCGACGGCGTCTCGACCGCGGAGTGGACCGGCGCGAAAGCCACCGCATTCTCCAAAGTGTGGGATTGCCATACTATACCCTGCTGGCAAAGCCGGGTGTGGCCGCCGTCACGAACGAGAGGAATGCCGATGGCCAGGCTGGGGGAGACGGTACGGATCGCGGCAGTAGGGGACATGCATCTCGGGCGCGGCTCGTACGGGCCGCCGCTGCAGACCCTGTTTGGCCAGATCAGCGAGCAGGCCGATATTCTCGTGCTCTGCGGCGACCTCACTGATCGGGGCGAACCGGAGGAGGCCCGGCTGCTGGCGCGCGCGCTGTCGGCCATTCCGGTGCCGATCGTGGCAGTGCTCGGCAATCACGACTTCGAATCGGGGAAGCAGCACGAGGTCAGTCGGATTCTCTGCGACGCGGGCGTGCGGGTGCTCGACGGTGAAGGCGCCGAGATCCTCGGCGTCGGCTTCGCGGGGGTAAAGGGCTTCGCGGGTGGGTTTGGACGGCGCGCACTGGGGCCATGGGGTGAGGAGGTCATCAAGCGGTTCGTGCACGAGGCGCTGGATGAAGCGCTCAAACTCGAAACGGCCCTGAGTCGGCTCCGCACGCCGCGGAAAGTGGTCGTGCTTCATTACGCGCCCATTGTCGGCACGGTGGAAGGCGAGCCGCTCGAGATCTACCCGTTCCTCGGCTGCAGCCGGCTGGAGGAGCCGCTGAGCCGGTATCCGGTCGACGTGGTGTTTCACGGCCACGCCCACAACGGCGCACCTGAGGGGCGCACGATGGGCGACGTACCGGTCTACAATGTGTCGATGTCGCTGCTGGAGAAAACCTTCCCCGGGCGCCCACCGCTGCGGATCGTCGAGCTCCCGAAGGACGGAGGACCGCCGGCCTCGCCGGCCACGGACCGTCGGGCGGGCGAGCGACGGAGCCCCGACCCGGCAAGCTGATCAGCCGCCGGTGGGTATCCCCTTCCCGCCCGGAACGCCGATTTCAGTCATGGCGCGAAGATCGAGCACCTCGTCGAGCTCGGCGCCCTGCAGAATCTTCTTCTTGACCACCAGCTCCTTCACCGTCAGGCCCGTCGCCAGCGCCTCCTTGGCAAGCTTGGCAGATTCCGCGTACCCGATCTTCGGCGCGAGGGCGGTAACCAGCGCGGGACTGCGCTCCAGCCAGTAGGCGCATTGCCGCTCGTCCGCTTCAATGCCCTCCACGCAGCGCTCGGCCAGCACCCGCGTCGCGTTCCCGACGATGGTCAGCCCGAACACGATATTGTGAGTGATGACCGGCATCATCACGTTGAGCTCGAGCTGCCCCGCCTCGGCAGCCATCGCCACCGTGGTGTCGAGACCGATCGCCTGGTAGCACACCTGATTGACCATCTCGGCAATGGACGGGTTCACCTTGCCGGGCATGATGCTCGATCCCGGCTGCACCGCCGGCAGGAGGATCTCGGCGAGACCGGTCCGCGGCCCTGAGGCGAGCAGCCGGATGTCGTTGGCGATCTTGTTGAGATCCAGTACGTAGGCGCGGAAGGCGCCGCTGAAGCTGGCGATGTCACCCATGGATTGCATGAGCTGCACCCGCTCCTTGCCTTCCCGGAGCTCGATATTGCTCACCTTGGACAGGTGGCGGACCATCATACCCGGGTACTCGACTTCCGCGTTGATGCCGGTGCCGACCGCGGTGCCGCCGATGCCCAGATCGCGGAGCCAGTCGGCGGCCTGCGCGAGCTTGGTGCGATGCCGCTCGACGGTGCGCGCCCAGGCGGAGAACTCCTGGCCCAGCCGGATGGGCGTGGCATCCTGCAGGTGGGTCCGTCCCGACTTCAGCACATGGTCGAACTGCTGCCCCTTGCCGTCGAATGCGGCGGCAAGTCGCGCGAGCGAGGCGAGAAAGCCCGGCACGGTAGCGAGCGTGGCGAGCCGCATGGCGGTGGGGATCACGTCGTTGGTACTCTGGGCCATGTTGACGTGATCGTTTGGATGCACCGGATCGTAGGTACCGCGTTCGCTTCCCAGGAGCTCGTTGGCCCGGTTCGCGAGCACCTCGTTACAGTTCATGTTGTGGCTGGTGCCGGCTCCAGCCTGGTACACGTCCACGATGAACTGATCGCGATGTCGTCCCCCAAGGATTTCGTCCGCTGCGGTGACGATGGCGTCGGCGAGGCGTGCCTCGAGCCGACCGGTCTCCTTGTGGGTGAGCGCCGCGGACCGCTTGATCCAGACCACGGCATCCACGAACGCCGGCAGCGGCCGCAATCCCGAAATCGGAAAATTCTCGGCGGCGCGGAGCGTTTGGATCCCATAGAGCGCGTCGCGGGGTACCGGCTTCTCGCCCAGCGGGTCACGTTCGATTCGAGTCGAGGTCATCTGATGTCCGAGTTCTTCCGATCGGTGGCGGCTGAGGTTGTCTTCGACCCGGCCAGGGCGGCGAAGGTCGACCTGTTCCGGGGCCGCGCACTGCTCGTAGGTCTCAACTGCTTCGAGCGCGGTCAGTCGCAGAAGATTCACAGCCACGCGGGGGCCGACAAATTCTATCTGTTGATAGAAGGAAAGGCGAGGATGACGGTGGGTGACGAGACCCGCGACGTGGAAGCCGGGACCGTGGTCTGGGCACCGGCCCACGTGCCGCACGGGATCGTCGAGGCGCTGGAGCGGACGGTCATGCTGGTGAGCATCGCGCCGCCCCCGGGGCCGAAAACCTAGCGATCGTGTTCCGGCTGGCGCTCTGTCCGCGAGACGATCGGCCTCGTCTCGTTGCGAAGGTCCGGGCCCTTTCGCTTCGCTCCAGGGCGACAGACTGTTGCCTCAGGCCGTTCCCGATTCTCCGTCTGAGCGGTTGAGCCTGCGGACAGCAGCCCGGATCGCCGGCCAGCCGAAGGTGTGAACGGCCAGCGCCATTCCCAGCAGCAACCCGATCCCGTTGGTGTAGAACCGCCACGCCACCAGCAGCCATCCCTGTCCCGCGCCCAGATCGCCAGCCGCGCCGCCGAGGAAGCCGAGCTCGACGGCGCCGGCACCCGACGGCGTCGGCAGCAGGAGCTGACTGTACAGCAGCGCGAACGAGCCCAGTGCGGTGGGACCGAGCGGCGGCGGCGAGGGCAGGGTGAGCGCGAGCACCGGAAGAATGGCGACCCGGGTGCCAAGGTTGAGGAGCGACATGGGGACGCTGGCCGCGATCGGCCACCAGGGCATGCGGCGCCAGTAGACCCGGGCCCGCAGCACCGGGCGCCGGAGCTGGCGGGTTGCCGGCGAGGTGCACCGCGACGCGACACGCCACGCGATGATGCTCGCCGCGATGACTGCCAGCACCCACGGCCACGCAC
>JACDDX010000332.1 GCA_013816685.1 Gemmatimonadales bacterium | reverse complement strand
GTGTACCCCTCGACGTCGTGCAGCCAGACCACCGCGCGGGCGGTCTCGCTCAGCCGTTCGAGCGCGGCCTCGAGGTCCATGCGGAGCGCGTTGTCCTCGCGGCGCGAGCCGATGACCTCGTCCTGCAGCTCGTCGGTGTCACGGTACTTGTTCCGCCGGAGACGCATCAGCGCCTTGCTCGCGGCGATGCTGCGCACCCACCCCCACAGACTTCCTTCCTCCCGGTAGCGTCCGATGCTCCGGCACACCTCGAAGAAGGTCTCCTGCAGCACGTCCTCAGCGTCCTCGGTGGTGCGGCAGATCCGGCGGGCGAGATTGTAAACCGGCGCCTCGAATGCCCGGTACAGCGCCTCGAGCGCGGACGGATCGCCGGTGCGCGCCCGGGCGACGACCGATTCGGCGTTGGCGAGCGGATAGGAGTCCATCACGAGTGTCCCAGGCATGCGTGTGTAAGAATGCGGAAAAGGGGAGGACCGTCGCACGCTCCGTACCGACTCCCCGCGCCCTGCGTTGTATAATGCAGCCATGACCCAGCAGACCTCCAGCTCGACCACCCCCGACACAGCCGAGCCGGCGCTCGACATCTGGCGGCATCACCTCGAGGACGAGGCCGATGCTGCGTACCTGTACCGCGAGCTGGCCGGCGCGGAGCCCGACCCCGAGAAGGCCGACATCTACCGTCGGCTGGCCGGGGTCGAGGATCGCCACGTCGAGATCTGGCAGCGGCTGCTGGCGGAGAACGGCCATCCCACGGGGGTGCCGTCGCCCTCACGAGGCGCCCGGACCCGGGCATGGCTGGCCCGGCGGCTGGGCAGCGGCCTGCTGCTTCCGATGCTGCTCGAGGAGGAGGGCCGGGAGGTCAAAGGCTACCTCGATCTCTATAGAGAGGCCCCCGAGGGCGCCGCCGGTCCGACCGCGCTCAAGCTGGCGAAGGAATCGAAGGAACACGCCGACACGCTCGCGCAGATCAGCGGCGCCGGCAGCGAGCCATGGCACCGCACCGGCGCGGGCGGGTTTCTCCGGAACGTGGTGTACGGGTTCAACGACGGACTCACCGCCAACTTCGGCCTTGTCGCCGGCATGATCGGCGCCCAGAGCGACCTCAGCTCGGCCGGCCACGCCGTGGTCGTCGCCGGACTCGCCGGGATGGCGGCCGACGCGCTGTCGATGGGATCGTCCGGCTACCTGGCCGCCAAGAGCGAGCGCGAGGTTTTCGAGCACGAGATCAACATGGAGCGGGAAGAGATCCGCCTCATGCCCGAGCTCGAGCGCGAGGAGCTGAGCCTGCTCTATCAGGCCAAGGGCATCCCCAAGGCGCAGTCGGAGCTGCTGGCCACGCAGGTGATGCGCGATCCCGAGCGCGCGCTCGAGGAGAAGGTGCGGGAGGAGCTCAAGATCGGCGAGGCTACCAGCACGCCGATGCGCGAGGCCTGGATCACCGGCATCGCCACGGCGTTCGGCGCGTTCCTGCCGGTGGCGCCACTGCTCATCAGCACCGGGCGCTGGGCGATCTGGACCTCGTTCGCCGTGGCGATGCTCTCCCACTTCGGCGTGGGCGCGGCGCGGAGCGTCTTCACCGGCCGAGGCATCGTCAAGAGCGGGATGGACATGTTCCTGGTGGGGCTCGGCGTGGCCGTGCTGGGGTACTATCTGGGCGAGTACCTGGTGCGGCTCCTCTGATGAGCCCGCGCTTGAACCCGCGCTTGAGCCTGCGCTGATGTGGACATGATCCGCTGGGGTCTCTGCTGCCAGTTCCTCGACGCGCCGATCCAGTTCCGCACCGCCACCCACCGCTATGTCTCGAGTCTGGAGCCGGCGCTGGGGCGGCGCTATCTGAGCGCCATCGCCGCCGATAACGCCGCCTCGCTGCTGGCCGCGGTCGAGCAGTGCCACGCGCTCGGCATCGGCGCGTTCCGGATCAACAGCCAGGTTCTTCCGTTGGGCACCCATCCCCAGAGCGGCTACAGCATCGCGGGGCTCGATCGTCGCCGCACCATCCGCCGGGCGTTCCTCGCGGCGGGCGAGCGGGCCCGCGCGCTCGACGTCCGGCTGAGCTTTCACCCGGACCAGTTCATCGTGCTCAACTCCGAGCGCGAACCGGTCGTCGCCGCGTCGGTGGCCGAGCTCGAGTTTCAGGCGGAAATCGCGGAGCTGGTGGGTGCCGACGTCATCGTGCTCCACGGCGGCGGTATGGCGGGCGGCGCGGAGCCGGCGCTGGCACGGCTGGAACGCGGCGTCGAGCGGCTGAGCCCACGGGCGCGGAGCCGGCTGGCGCTGGAGAACGACGACCGGAGCTTCACGCCCGCCGATCTGCTGCCACTGTGCCGGCGGCTCGGCGTGCCGCTGGTGTACGACGCGCATCACCACCGCTGCAAGGCC
>JACDDX010000331.1 GCA_013816685.1 Gemmatimonadales bacterium | reverse complement strand
GAACTGTTCGCCCGCCTAGAGGCCGCGAATGTCATCGTGCCGGCTGACACGTACGATGCCGCGGCGGCTTACGTCAGCGACCAGCTCGAGTACGAGATGGCGCGCCAGACGCTGGGCCCCGAGGCCGAGGTGCGGCTGCGGGCGCGGGACGACCGTCAGATGCAGGCGGCCATACGGGTGCTGCGTCGGAGCCGCACGCCGGAGAGTGCGGTCGCCGCGGCGATGACCGAACAGCTCCGGATCCAGGGGCACTGAGCCCGCGCTCGACGCGCTTCACCCAGGGAGCCGGATGCTGACGACGGTTCCCTGCGCCTCCCCGCGTTCCACCTCGATGCGCCCGCCCCACCCCTCGACCAGCCGCCTCACGATCGCCAGCCCGAGTCCGGAGCCGCTCGTGGTCGTCGAGAAGCGCGGCTCGAAGATCCGGGGCACCAGGTGGGGCGCGATGCCGTGCCCGTCATCCTCCACGCGAATCAGTCCGGCAGCGACCCACACCGTCACCCTCCGCGCCCCGGCGTTCCGCGCATTCTCGAGCAGGTTGACGACCACTTCCTTCACCTCATCCGCTCTCGCCGCGCCCAGTGCGTCCGGCTCGCTTTCGAGACGCACCTCGCAGCCTTCCTCCGCGAGCTGATAGAGCTGCACCACCTCACCGACCACGACCGCGAGATCCACCCGGTCGAGCGGCTGGTGCTCGTCCGCAGGGGCTGCGAAGCGGCTGAAGGCCCGCGCGATGGTGTCGAGCCGGTCGATCTCGGCGAGAATACGATACGCGGTCTCCTCCAGCGTGCGATCGAAGTCCGGCTGCCGGTCGCGATAGACTCGCCGCAGGTGCTGAATGCCCAGCCGCATGGGTGTGAGTGGATTCTTGATCTCGTGCGCTACCTGGCGCGCCATGTCACCCCAGGCCAGGACGCGCTCGGCGCGGCTCACATTGGTCACGTCGTTGAGCGCCATTACGACGCCGTGCACGTCAGGACCGAGCGAAGCGAGATGCGCCGTTAGCCGCCGACCCGCCACCTCGATTTCGGTATCGGCATCAGCGTCTGCGTCGGCGAGGAATCCCCGCACCAGCGCGGCGAGCGGCTGCCAGTCGCCGCCGAGGCTGCCCAGGAACGGCTCGCCTTCGTCGAGCTGCCGGCCGAGCAGATCGATCGCCTGCCGATTCGCGATGAGCACCCGGCCACCCGGGTCCAGCGCGACGACCCCGGTGCCGACCGTCGCCAGCACGGCCGCGGTGCGGCGGCGCGCGGTTTCGAGCTCGTTTCGACTCTTGCGAATGTCGGCTGCCATCCGCTCGAAGGCGCCGAACACCGGTTCGAACTCGAGCGTGGGTTGACCGGAAGGCGCAGGCGGAAGGCGGCCCCGGCCGACCGCGATGGCCGCGCGCCGCAGGTCGGCGACGGGCCGGGACAGCGCGCGTGATGCGGCCTGCGCACCCCCGAGCGCTGCGCCGACGCCGGCCATGGTGGCGAGCAGGAGCACGAGGGCCAGGTCGAGTTGCCGGTCACCGAGGGATGGATCGTCGGCGAGCTGCGGGGTGGCGAGCATGGCGATCTGGCCCGGCGCGCCGGGCTGCACGACGCGATAGCCGATGCGCTCGGCGCGGTCGGGGATCGTGCCATCGCGGGTGGTCTCCATCTGGTCACCCAGCGCAAGCGCCTGGAAGGCTCCCGGATCCATGAGGCGCGGCATGACGCCCAGATGCTCCAGCACGGGCGTGCTCGTCCCAACCAGCACGCCTCCCACGAACAGGGCGAGATCGGCATCGATGCGGTGACTCAGCTCGCGCAGGCGCTCGTCGGTCGGAGCTTCGTCCCCGGGGCGCAGCAGGCGTCCGCCGGTCAGAACGGCGTCGCGCAGCGTCTGGGTGATCAGCAGGTCACGGCTCCGCTGCACCTCTGCGGCCAGTCGTGCGAAGCTCCAGGCGGCAAACCCCACCGCCGGCACGATGAAAAAGGCTGCGAGCGCGGCGGCGAGGCGGAGCCGGAACGAGCGGGCCAGGCCTCGCCAGCGCGGACGGGGCGCGCGGCCACCGGCCACGAACTCCGCCAGCACCCAGAGCGCACCGAGCGCGGCGATGTCCAGCGCGATGACCAGCGCACCGCGCACGAGCAGCGGCACCGGACCCCGAAGCTCTACCACGGCATGAACCAGCCGGGGACCGCCCGGCAGTCGCAGCGTGCGCTCGCCGAGCAGCCGCCAGTCTTCGCGTCGCCAGCGCACCGGCCCCGGCCCGGCTGTCACCGCCGCGGACGGGGGGGCGAGGGACAGCCGATACAGGGTGGTGCGGTGGCGCGCCGGCTCGAGCAGCCGTCCGACCCGGCCGGGAGGGATCAGCGCGGATCGGGGGCCGATGGCCGCGGTGAGCACGCGGGTGGGG
>JACDDX010000330.1 GCA_013816685.1 Gemmatimonadales bacterium | reverse complement strand
CTCACCTTCGCCGGCCGGCGGCGGTGACCCAGGCGCGAAGCCCGCGGAAAGCCACCCGGCCCACCGCGCGCGGCCTTCGCGCCGAGACGATCTACGCGAGACTGTTGGCAACGCACCCGGATGCGACCTGCGCCTTGGAGCATCGCGACGCATTCCAGCTGCTCTGCGCAACCATTCTTTCGGCGCAGTGCACCGACGCCAGGGTGAACATGGTGACGCCGGTGCTGTTTGCGCGGTATCCGGACGCGCGCGCGCTGGCCCAAGCCGAGCCGACCGACGTCGAGGAGATCATTCGAAGCACCGGCTTCTTCCGCAACAAGGCGAAGAGCCTGGTGGGGATGGCGCGGGCGCTGGTCGAGCGCCATGCCGGGACCGTGCCGCGGACGATGGAGGAGCTGCGGGTGTTGCCGGGCGTGGGACGGAAGACGGCCAACGTGGTGCTCGGGAACGCCTATGGCATCGACGCAGGCGTCACGGTGGACACCCACGTCGCCCGGCTCAGCGGACTGCTCGGGCTCACCGGCCACGACGATCCGGTGAAGATCGAGCAGGACCTGATGCGGCTCTTTCCGCAGAATCAGTGGACCATGCTGTCGCACCTGCTCATCTTCCACGGCCGGCGTATCTGCATCGCCCGGCGGCCACGCTGCGCCGACTGCGTGCTGAACGATATCTGCCCGGCGTCTCTCGTCTGACCACTCCGGAGAACTTCGTGCGCGTCACACGTGTCTTGCCGCTCGCCCTGCCCCTGGCGCTGCTGGCGCTCAGCACCACGCTCCCGGCGCAGCGGCCCGATACCGACGGTCGGGACGCGACCCGTGCGGCCCAAGCCGCCAGCGCCACCGTCATGCGTGCGCACCTCGAGTTTCTGGCCGACGATGCGCTCGAAGGGCGGAAGCCGGGCACCCGCGGCGGGGAGCTGGCCGCACTGTACATCAAGGCACAATTCGAGCGGCTCGGCCTCCAGCCGGCGGGCGAGGATGGCACGTACTATCAGAAGGTGCCGATCATCACCCTGACGCCCACGCCCAGCCTTGCGGTCGGGAAGCCGGGGGACGCAGCCGCGACGCTCCGGTATCCCGCAGACTACGTGCTCTGGTCCATGCGCGACACGACTTCCGTCCGCCTCAGCGGAGACCTTGTCTTCGTGGGACACGGGATCGTGGCGCCCAAGTGGCAGTGGAACGACTACGAGGGCGTGAACGCGAAGGGCAAGGTCGTGGTTGTCCTCGCGAATGACCCCGGGCTCCGGGATTCGACGATCTTCCGAGGCAAGATCCTCACCTACTACGGGAGGTGGACGTACAAGATCGAGGAAGCCCGCCGGCAGGGCGCCGCCGGCATCCTGCTGGTCCACACCACCGAGACCGCGACCTACCCCTGGACTACCGTACAATCGAGCTGGACCGGTCCGCAGGTCCGGGTGGAACAGCCGGCCGCGTCGCTGCTCGTCGCCGGCTGGCTGGAACACGAGGCCGCGGCGAAGCTCTTCGCGGCGTCGGGACACGACTTCGACAGCCTCGCTGCGAGCGCCTACCGCCGCGGTTTCACAGCCGTGCCCCTTGGCGCCAGGGCAACGGCAGCGGTCACGAGCCAGGTCCGCCGCTCCGAGACCCAGAACGTCCTCGCCCGGCTCCCTGGCCGAGGACGACTGGCGGAGGAGGCGGTGCTGATCGGCGGACATTACGACCACTTCGGGATCGGCGCCCCGGTGAACGGCGATTCGATCTACAACGGCGCCGAAGACAATGCGTCGGGCACAGCCGCCGTGCTGGCGGCGGCCGAAGCGTTCGTGGAGAGCGGGGTGCGGACCCGACGGTCGCTGGTGTTCATTGCCTTCGCCGCGGAAGAGGCCGGTCTCCTTGGGTCCCAGGCATTCGTGAACCGGCCGACGATCCCGCTCAAGCAGATCGCGGCCATCCTGAACCTCGACGTGATGAACCTGTATGGCCGGACCCGCGACGCCTCGGCGCTCGGCAACAACCAGTCGACCCTGGGCGAGGCCTTCACCCGAGCGGCGGCCGCCGAAGGGCTCAGAGTGACGGTCGACGAAGATGCGCTGATTCGGGGCGGCTACTTCCGATCGGATCACTTCCCCTTCGCACGGGCCGGAGTGCCGGGCACCTCGATCGAAGGGGGCGACGCCTTCGTCGGCAAGCCGGAGGGGTACGGCCAGCAGCAGCGGGACGAGTACGTGGCCAAACGCTATCATCAGCCCAGTGATCAGATCCAGCCGTGGTGGAGCTACGATGGCGGCCTGCAACAGCTTCGGGTGACCATGCGGATGGCGGTGGACGTGGCCGACGCCGCCTCGACGCCGACGTGGAGCCGGGGCTCGGAATTTCGGGAGGTGGGTGAAGCGCGGCGACGCTGACGTCGGAGC
>JACDDX010000033.1 GCA_013816685.1 Gemmatimonadales bacterium | reverse complement strand
CGCGAAACCAGAGGTTCTCGCTCACGACCTGGTGCACCATCTGCTCGCGGAGGTTCCGTCCCCGCGGGTCGCCGGTCCGCGGACGCACCGCGAGATCCTCGTCGCGGAAGGCGCTCCAGGTGCTGACAACCTTGAGCCGTTCGGTGTCGTAGGTATCGATCAGGAACCCGTACCGCGTCCGTCCCTCCCGTCGGCGACCGCTCGAAAGGTAGCCCCGGCAGCAGTCCCGGCGCCGGGAAACAGCCTTGCCCCCGGCCCGTAGTGCCATCATAGTCCGCGCCTCGGGCGCGGCGACGCCTTCCCTTTTTTCGGTCGGAGATCTCGATGGATTGCAGCCCTTTCCCGCGTCGGGCCCTGCTGCCCGCGTGTCTCGTCACGACGCTGGTCGCAGCCTGCGGCGGCGGCAGCCGCACTCCAACCGTCACAGCCGCTCCAGCAGCGGCGCCGGCGGGTGTCGCCGCGACCCTGCGCGCGCGCGGGTACCCGACCGACGTGACGGCTGCCTACGAGCGCGCGGTGGCCAGCGGAACGCGGAGCGCGAACGGGAGGCCCGGCCCGAAATACTGGCAGCAGTCCGCCGAGTACCGGATCGCGGCCGAGCTGAATCCGCTGTCCAAGCGTCTCTCGGGCAAAGGAGAGATCACCTACCACAATCACTCGCCCGACAGCCTTCCCTTCGTCTACGTGCAGTTGCTGCAGAACCTCTTTTCGCCCGGTGCCCGGCACACCACCGACGTTCCCTGGTCGGTCGAAGGCATCGAGCTCGACCGGGTGGCGGTGGACGGCCGCGCGGTGCGGGCCAGTGCGGGCGAGGGTGCGGGCTACGAGGTGGACGGTACGGTGATGAAGCTGCGGCTGCCCGCCGCGATCAAGCCCGGCGGCGCCGCCAAATTCGAGTTCACCTGGCGGCTCCGGGTGCCGCCCGACGGTGCGCCTCGCGGCGGTCAGGATGGCGAGGTCTGGTACTTGAGCTACTGGTATCCCCAGATGGCCGTCTACGACGACATCAACGGATGGCAAACGGATCAGTACCTCGGCAACGCCGAGTTCTACATGGGCTACGGCACCTACGACGTGTCGTTGAGGGTGCCGGCCGGCTGGCTCATGGATGCCACGGGCACGCTGCAGAACGCCGCCGACGTCCTCAGCGAGCAGACTCGAGCCCGGCTCGATTCCGCCGGCCGCACCGACAGCGTGGTACGCGTCGTGGACGATAGCGACCGGGTGGCGGGCCGATCGACGACGGCGGACAGCAGCGGCAAGCTCACCTGGCGCTGGCATGCCGAGAACGTGCGTGACTTCTCGTGGGCTACGTCGGCCAGGTTTCGCTGGGACGCGACCCGCGCCTCCACCGGCAAGGGAACCAGCGCGATCTATGCCTTCTATCGGCCCGAGATGGAGCGGAGCTTCTGGCAGGAGGCGGCGCACGACGCGAAGTTCTCGATCGAGTTCTACTCGAAGTACCTGTGGCCCTATCCGTATCCGCACATGACCGCCGTGGACGGGCCGACCTCGTGCGGCGGCATGGAGTTCCCGATGATGACCTGCATCGGGGGTCAGTGGAACTCCCAGTCGCTCTACGAGGTGATCACCCACGAGATCGGACACATGTGGTTCCCGATGATCGTGGGCTCCGACGAGAAGCGGTTCGCCTGGATGGACGAGGGACTCACCCAGTTCGACCAGTCGCAGAGCATCCGGGCGTTCAGCAAGGGCAAGATCGACGACGAGGCGCAGAACCGGCAGGGCTACGTGGACTTCGCGCTGAGCGGCCGTGAGACCGAGATGATGCACCACGGCGACCGGTTCCCGAACTACCCGGCGTACGGCGTCGCGGCGTATTACAAGCCCGCGTCCGTTTTGGTCGCGTTGCGCGGTGTGCTGGGCGAGGCGACGTTCGACAAGGCGTTCCGCGAATACGGCCGGCGCTGGCAGTTCAAGCACCCCTCGCCCTACGACTTCTTCAACACCGTCGAGGACGTGTCCGGAAAGGATCTGACCTGGTTCTGGCGGGCCTGGTTCTTCGAGACCGGACGCCTCGATCAGGCCATCGACAGCGTAGCCCCCGCCGGTAACGCCTTTGCCGTGACCGTCGAGAACCGGGGCCAGGTGCCGATGCCGATCGTCCTCACCGTGACCCGGCCCGGCGGCACACAGGACACGATCACGACGCGGGCCGACGTCTGGCTCGGGGGCGAGCGGCGCACGATCGTCCGGGTCCCCCGCGGTGCGGGCGTGAAACGGCTCGAGATCGACGCCGCGCACGCCTTTCCCGACGTCGACCGCTCGAACCAGGTGTGGCCCCGTTAACGGATCCCGATCGGAGGGCGCGGCAGGCGGGGGGCTCGGGGCAACGCTACTTTGAAGGGCATGACTCGCGTTCTGATCGTCGCCAACCGCCTCCCGGTCACCGTCCGCGCCGTCGACGGGGGTGTCGAGGTACAGCCCAGCACGGGCGGACTCGCCACCGGTCTCCTCCGCCCGCACGAGCAGTCAGGCGGACTCTGGATCGGCTGGTCTGGGGCGTCGGAGGAGTTGACGGACGACCAGCAGGCGGCGCTCACGTCGCAGCTCGACGGCCTGCGCCTCGTCAACATCCCCCTCACCCCGACCCAGGTGTCCCGCTATTACGAGGGGTTCGCCAACGGCGTGCTCTGGCCACTCTTCCACTACCTGCTGGGCGAGCTGCCGCTGCACGTGCGCGACTGGGACGCCTATGTCGAGGTGAACGAGCGCTTCGCCGAGGTCGTGGCCGAGCACTACCGGCCGGGCGATCGGATCTGGGTCCACGATTATCAGCTCCTCCTCCTTCCAGACCTCCTCCGTCAACGGCTGCCCGAGGCGAGGATCGGATTCTTCCTTCACATCCCGTTCCCGTCCGAAGAGCTGTTCCGCACGCTCCCGGCCCGCGAAGCGCTGCTGCGCGGCATGCTGGGCGCCGATCTGGTCGGGTTCCACACGCCGGGCTATCTCCGGCACTTCGCCTCGTCGCTGACGCAACTGCTGGGTCTGACGGTCGATGTGGACCGGGTGCAGCTCAGCAGCCGCGACGTCCGGCTCGGCGTCTTCCCGATGGGTGTAGACGCCGAAAACTTCGAGACGCTCGCGGAGGACCCCGCGGTACGCGCAGAGACCGAGGCGCTCAAAGGCGACGGATCGGTGCGTCTCATGGTCGGAGTGGACCGGCTCGACTACACCAAGGGCATTCCACGGCGGCTGCTGTCGTACGAGAAGATGCTGCAGGATCATCCCGATCTGCGGGAACGGGTGCGCCTGGTTCAGGTCGCGGTGCCGTCACGGACCGGCGTCGAGGCCTATCAGGAGTTCCGTCTGCTGGTGGACGGCCTGGTCGGACGGATCAACGGTGAGTTCGGCACGGCGCACTGGGTTCCAGTGCACTACATCTTCCGCGGGCTCTCGGATACCGAGCTGGTCTCGCTCTACCGCGCGGCAGACGTCATGGTGGTGACCCCCCTCCGAGATGGCATGAACCTGGTGGCCAAGGAGTTTCTGGCGGCCCGCACCGACGGCGACGGCGTGCTGGTCCTGAGTGAGTTCGCCGGCGCCTCGTGGGAGCTGCCCGAAGCGCTGCAGGTCAATCCCTACGACGTAGACGGGACTGCCGAAACGTTCCATCGCGCGCTGTCGATGAGTGAGGAGGAACGCCGTGCGCGGCTGCAGCCGCTGCGGACCCGGGTACGGGAGTTCGATGTCCACCGCTGGACCGCCGCGTTTCTCGAACAGCTCGAGCAGCGCGATCCCCGTGCACTGACCTCGGCCGCGACCCCCGCGCCCCTCGATGAACAGGCGGCTCGCACGGCGCTGACCAGGCGGCTGGATGCCACGGCCGAGCTGCTCGTCTTTCTCGATTATGACGGCACCCTCGTCCCCTACGCGCCAACGCCTGACCTGGCGCGACCCGATCCCGGGCTGCTCGAACTGCTCGGGGCCCTGGCTCGCCGCCGTGAGACCGCGGTCCACGTGGTGAGTGGCCGGACCCGGGAGGCGCTGGAAAAGTGGCTCGGCGCGCTGCCCCTGGCGCTGCACGCGGAGCACGGGTTCTGGACTCGCGCCCGCCCGGGTGCCGACTGGGTCGCGGCGGCTGACAAAGTGGGGAGCTGGCGCGAGCCGGTGCTCGCGATCCTGCGGGACGTCGCGGCGCGGACGCCGGGGTCGCTGGTGGAGATCAAGTCCGCCGCGCTGGCCTGGCACTACCGGATGGCCGAACCGGAGACCGGCGCCCGCCGGGCCAACGAGCTCAGGCTGCACCTGGCCCAGTTGCTCAGCAACCAGCCGGTCGAGATTCTGTCGGGGAACAAGGTGGTCGAGATGCGGCCGCACGGAATCAACAAGGGCCGGATCTTTCCGTCGCTGTCGCCTGAGCGGCTGGCGACGACGGCGGTGCTCGCGATGGGCGACGATCAGACCGACGAAGACCTCTTCGCGGCAATGCCCCCCGACGCGATCAGCATCCGCGTCGGGCCCGGCCCCACCCGCGCCGGCTATCGGATCGATGGCGTCAAAGCCGCGCGGGCAATACTGGAGTCACTGCTCGAGCGGCCCCGGGTTACTCCGACGGAGGCACCGCCGAGGGGTCGATCGTCCGCAGCGCCCGCCGGGCCGCTGCCGCCAGTTCGTCGTTGATCTCGTCGTCCATCATCTGCTTGAGCCGCGGGACCGCCGCCTTTCCCGCCGGGCCGATCTCTCGGAGCGCCACCGTCACCGGAAAGCGCACTGATGGGCTCTCGTCGTCCAGCGCCTTGATCAGCGCTGGCACCGCAGGTGCCGCCGCCGGACCCAGGGTGGAAATGGCGTAGGCCGCCGCGTTCCGGGTTTGGGGTGCCCGCGCCTGAAGGTCGGTGATCCACTCGCCTAACGGCCGCCCCTCCGCCATCGGCTCCTTGGAGACCGACGCCCTTGCTGTCGTCTGAGCGACAGCCGGGGCCGCCAGGAACCCACCGAACACTATCGCCATCGCCGCTATGCGCTCCAGCATCGATCGATCTCCGTTTAGGATAGAGCTGAAATATAGGCGGGCCGGGCTATCTTGAGCCGATGGCACCCTCCATCCGCCTGTCCGCGCTGGGCGTCGCCGCCGCGCTCGCCCTGCTGCCCCCGAATGCCCGCGCCCAGAATCCCGTCGGCCGCTACCGCGACGTTGCCGACAGCCTGATCCACGCCGCTACCCGCGACAGTGCCGCGTACCGGCGCCTTGGCCTGCTGGTCGACACCTTCGGCCACCGGCTCAGTGGCTCACGGAGCCTCGAGGCCGCGCTCGACTGGATTCTGGTCGAGATGAAGAAAGATGGGCTCGACCACGTCCGGGGTGAGCCGGCGATGGTGCCGCACTGGGTCCGGGGCGACGAGTCGGCCGTGCTGGTGCAGCCGCGCCGGGCCCCGCTCCGCATGCTCGGCCTCGGCGGCAGCGTCGCGACCCCGGCCGCGGGGATCACGGCGCCGGTGCTGGTGGTCACCAGCTTCGATGACCTCGAGCGGCGCGGGACGGCGGCCCGGGGCAGGATCGTGCTCTTCGACGTGCCCTTCACGGAGTACAGCAAGACGGTGGCGTACCGGGTTAAAGGGCCTTCGGCGGCCGCGCGCGCCGGCGCGGTTGCCTGCCTCATCCGGTCGGTGGCGGCCTCGTCGATCCGGAGTCCGCATACCGGCGTCCTTCGTTACGACTCGACCGCCGCGCGGATCCCGGCGGCGGCACTGAGCGTGGAGGACGCGATGATGCTCCACCGCTTTCAGGATCGCGGGCAGCCGGTCAGGGTGACGCTCTGGATGAACGCCCGGCTGCTGCCGGACTCACCGTCGCGGAACGCCGTGGCGGAAGTCATCGGGCGCGAGCGGCCGGACGAGGTCGTGGTCCTCGGCGGACACATCGATTCCTGGGACGTGGGGCAGGGCGCGATGGACGATGGCGGCGGCTCGGTGGCCGCGTGGGAGGCCGTACGCCTCATCAAGCAGCTCGGGCTCCGGCCCCGGCGGACGGTTCGCGCGGTGCTGTGGACCAACGAGGAGAATGGCGGCCGCGGCGCCGAGGCGTACCGGGACGCCCACAGCGCTCAACTCGACCGGCACGTGCTCGCGATGGAGTCGGACAACGGGGCGTTCAGTCCGCAGGGCTTCCGCTTTATCGGCTCCGATTCGGCGCTCGCCATCATGCGCCAGGTCGCCGCGCTGCTGGCGCCCATCGGGGCAGACTCGGTGGAACAGGCGGACGAGTCACCCGAGGCCGACATCGCGCCGCTGGTCGATGCAGGCGTCCCGGGTGCCGGACTGGCCGTGGATGACACCCGCTACTTCTGGTATCACCACAGCGATGGTGACACCCTCGACAAGCTCGACCCGGCCGATCTGGGGCGCTGTGTAGCGGCCTTTGCGGTCATGGCGTATGTCATCGCGGATCTGCCCGATCAGTTGCCCCGCGCCTTGGCGGCGGGCTCGAGTCGCGCGAGGTAGGAGCGGATCCGGCGTGCGTTGGTCCCGACGTCGCTCTGCCCCACCCGCGACACACTCCGCACGTCCACCCGGCTCCCGCCGGCCGCCGGGCGAATTCGGATCACTACATCGTCCTTGAAGTGGAACCAGCGGGTCGTCGCCGTCGCCTCGATCCGTCCGGCCGCGGAATCGGCGGCCACGATCTGCCAGCCCATGCCACGTGCGGCCTCGAGCGCGCGCCGGAATGCATCCGCGGGTGGGGCGGCGAGGTCCACCGGCCCCAGGTCCGGATAGGCCGCGCGCTGCTGCGCGGCGATCTCCGGACCGCCGTACTCGGCGCTGTTCGGCGCGCTCGCCCGGAGCGGCAGCACGGTGGCGAAGGCGGGTGGGTCGGCGGTGTCGGTGGTGATATCGTGGATCGGCGGAACGACACGCGCGAGGCGCATCCAGCGGAACGGGGTCACGAACGCGGCCACTCCCAGCAGCAGGGCGAGCAGCAGCAGCGGCACGCTGAGCCGCCAGCGGGGAACGACGAGCTGCACCAGCGCCGCCGCGGCCACGGCCAGGCCCAGGATCGCGGCCCAGCGAAGCAGGGTGAAGCCGGTCCGGAACGGCCAGGTGCCAGCGCCGGTGCCCCAGCTCGCAATGCCAAGCAACGCGACGGCGAAGATGGCAAGCGCGACGGTGAGAACGCTGAAACGGGATGAGGGCATGCGGATCCTCGCACGGGTGCTGGAACGAGCGTCAGAGGGTCTCGGGATACAGTTCGGCGCTGCCATCCATCTCGCCCGTCTCGGCGTAGCCGAGCGGCCGGGCATCTGGCTGGAGCACGCCTCCGTCGCGCACCCGGGCCACGACGAGCTGGTGATCGCCCGCGCGATGGTTGTCGAGCACCTCGCACGAGAACCAGGCGACCGCGTCCTGCAATATGGGCGCATCGACCGGCCCGGCCCGCCAGCGGATGCGGTCGAGCTTGTCGCCGTCGCGCGCCGACCGGGTGCCAAGCGCGCGGGCCAGGTCGAGCTGGCCCGCATGAAGCACGTTCACGGTGAACCTGCCGCTCTCGCGAAGCATCGGGTACGACGCATTGCCGGGATTCACCGACAGGGCGAGGAGCAGCGGCTCGAACGAGACCTGCATGACCCAGGCGGCGGTAAAGGCGTTCCGGCGTCCGCCATGCGATACGCCGACAGAGTAGACCCCGTACGACAGTGTATGAAAGAGATCGGCGACGCTGCTGGGTGATGTCATGAACGCACCTCTCCTGTGAGGAGGTGGGAGGGGACGCGGGTGCACGACGCGTCAGGCCCGGAGCCGGACGGCGAGATCGAGGAAATCGGCCGCCATGATGTCGAACTCGCCCTCGGCGGGTATCTCGAGCGTGCGATCGGGTCCGTGCTCCAGTGGCCGGTGCACGTACGCCGTCATCAGCCCCGCGGCGCGCGCCGCCCGCAGATCGTCGAGATGCGCGGCCACCATCAGCACCCGCGCGTGCGGCACCCCGAACAGCTCGGGCACCAGGTCGTACACCGCCCGCTCGGGTTTGTACCGCCGCACCAGTTCGGCCGACAGGATCGCGTCCCACGGCAGCGCCGCCGTCTTTGCCATGTGCGTGAGCAGCGCGATACCGCCGTTCGACAGGGTGACGATGTCGAAGCGCCGCCGGAGCCGGTGCAGTCCCTCGACCGCATCGGGCCAGGGCGGCAGCCGGTGCCATGCATGGACCAGCTCCGTTCGGTCAGCTTCGTCCAGCATGTCGAGTCCGACCGTCGGCGCGATCTCGTCGAGCATGAGGCGATGCAACCGGTCGAGGTTGCCCCACGGCAGCTCCCCCGCGTTCACGCGCCGCATCGTCGGCACGTACCGCCCACGCCAGGCGTCCGCCACCGCGCCCCAGTCGGCCTCGATGGCCCGTCGCCGGCCCAGCCGCGCTCCCTGATGGATGATCCCCGATCGCCAGTCCACCACGGTCCCGAAGATGTCGAACGCGAGCACCGCGGGCTCGACCGACGCGCTGACGGACCGACTCATCGATCGCCGAGCGCGGTGGCGAGACGTTTAGGCGCCACCAGGCGGTAGCTGTCCTCGAGCAGATCGGCAAGCTCGCGCCAGTCCACCCGGCCGGTCAGCCGGACACCCACCCATCCGCTGGGGCCCACATACGGAGGGACGAAGAAGCGCTGGGGATCGACGCCGACCATCAGCGCCTGGTTGCCCGGCGCGGCCTTGCACCAGACCGCAGCCCGGCCGGCGCCATGATGGTTCTCGGCAGCGGCGTACATCGCGAACAGCTTGTTGCGGACCCGAAACGTGGGCTCGCCCCACGCTTCGACCTCGTGCGCTTCGGGCAGCGCGAGGCAGAGCTTCCTGAGGCGCGCCAGCGGATCGGGCGGCATCGGCTCACCCCCCGGGAGCGCCCGGTGTCGCCAGCGATCCGGGCGCGATGGGAGTCGCTGCGAGTGGTCCGGCCACCGTCGTCCACGCCCGTACCCGCCACCTCGTCACCAGGCCCTCGCGAATGTAGGGGTCGCCCCTGGCGAACCGCTCGACCAGCGCGGGAGAGGCGGCATCGAACAGCAGCACCGCCCCGTCCACCGGATCTGCCAGGGCGCCACCGAGCAGCAGCTCACCGCGCTCGACGTACGGCTGCGCAAAGGTGAGATGGTCGGCCCGGAACGGCACGCGGCGGGTCACATAGTCGCCGACCACATCGTAGAACAACAGGTAGTGCATTGGCGGCCTCTCGGAAACTGCTATTGGACAGAATAATATCGCCCGCCTATTGTGACGGATTGGCCGGATGACCGTTCGGCCCCGATCACCCGAGACCTGGAGTCGTCATGACGACCGCCACTCGCACCACCGCCGCCCGCCCGCAGAATCGCGAGGCCGGCACCGCCACCCAAGGCTACGCCGCGGAGAGCGCCACCACCCCGCTGGGCCCCTTTCAGTTCGAGCGCCGAGTCCCGGGGCCGACCGACGTGCAGATCGAGATTCTCTTCTGCGGTGTCTGCCACAGCGACCTTCACCAGGCGCGCGACGAATGGGGCGGCACCACCTTCCCGGTCGTGCCGGGCCATGAGATCGTCGGCCGGGTCACCGGCGTCGGTAATCAGGTCACGCGTTTCAAGGCCGGAGACCTGGCCGGCGTCGGCTGCATGGTCGATTCGTGCGGCACCTGCACGGACTGCAAGGACGGACTGGAGCAGTTCTGCACCCGGGAGCTCACCTTCACCTACAACAGCCCCGATCCTCACACCGGCGCCGTGACCTACGGCGGCTACTCCAGCCACATCGTAGTGGACGAGCGCTTCGTGCTCCGCGTCTCCGACAAGCTCGACCCCGCCACCGCGGCGCCGCTCCTCTGCGCTGGGATCACGACCTACTCGCCGCTCCGGGAGTGGAAGGTCGGCCCCGGCCAGAAGGTCGGTATCGTCGGCCTCGGCGGACTGGGGCACATGGGCGTGAAGCTGGCACATGCCATGGGCGCAAAGGTGGTGCTCTTCACCACGTCGGTCGACAAGATTGCCGACGCCAGGCGGCTGGGAGCGGACGAGGTGGTCGTCTCGCGGAACCCGGACGAGTTCACCCCCCACGCCAACAGCTTCGATTTCATTCTCGACACCGTCGCGGCGCCGCACAACCTCGACGATTACACCGCGCTGCTCAAGCGGGACGGAACGCTCTGTCTCGTGGGCGCGCCCAGCCAGCCGCACCCGACTCCGAGTGTCACCAACCTGATCTTCCGCCGCCGCCGGATCGCGGGCTCGCTCATCGGCGGTATTCAGGAGACCCAGGAAATGCTGGATTTCTGCGCGGAGCACGGCATCGGGGCGGACATCGAGCTGATCTCGATCCAGGAGATCAACGACGCCTACGAGCGCATGCTCAAGAGCGACGTGAAGTACCGCTTCGTGATCGATCTCAAGTCGCTGGAGCGCGAGGGCTCGGCCGCGGGCTGACTTCCAGCGGTAATCGCGTGAACACGACAAACCCGGCTCGCGCAGGTGCGCGGCCGGGTTTGGGCATTCTGGAACGGTTCTGCGTTACGGAGTAGAGGCTTCGGCGGGGGCGGGGTACCTGATCGGGGCCGGCTCAAGGGTCATACCGCCGGCGACCAGGATCTGAAGCTGGCCTGCAGCATTCTTGATCTTGCCCGATGCTGGCGACAGGCGATTGTAGTGCATCGCGGTTTTCTGCTCCCAGTTGTTTGAGGAGCCGGCCTTTACGGAAGCGAGCGGAGGGTGTTGGAACAGCGGCGGCAGGTCGGAGCT
>JACDDX010000329.1 GCA_013816685.1 Gemmatimonadales bacterium | reverse complement strand
GGACGGGCCTGATAGCTGGGCCCGACCGCGCAGCCGGCCAGCGCCAGGCCGAGCGCGAGCCCGGCCGCGCGGAGCGACAGCACGTTCACTTGGCCTCCGGCGAAGCCGGCGCGGGAACCGGCGCGCCCACACCCGCGGCCGCACCGGCC
Organism: Gemmatimonadales bacterium; assembly: GCA_013816685.1. Taxonomy (GTDB): domain Bacteria; phylum Gemmatimonadota; class Gemmatimonadetes; order Gemmatimonadales; family GWC2-71-9; genus JACDDX01. The sequence continues at coordinate 2,242 of JACDDX010000329.1, read as the reverse complement.
CGCCGCGTGAGAATGCCGCGCTCGGAGAGCCCGCGGATCACCCGGAAGAACAGCGGGATGAAGAAGATGCCGACGGTCGTGGCCACCAGCATGCCCGCGAACACGCCGGTGCCCAGCGAGTGCCGGCTTTCCGCGCCCGCGCCACTCGCGATCGTCAGCGGAAGCACGCCCAGGATGAACGCGAACGACGTCATCAGGATGGGGCGGAACCGCTCGCGCGCGGCCTCGGTCGCGGCCTCCCGGATGGAATGTCCCTGCTGGCGAAGCTCGTTGGCGAACTCGACGATCAGGATCGCGTTCTTCGCAGCGAGCGCCACGACGGTGATGAGCCCGACCTGGAAATAGATGTCGCTCGCCTGGCCCCGGAGCCAGATGCCGAGGAAGGCCCCCAGCACGCCGAACGGGACGCCGAGCAGCACGGCGAACGGAATCGCCCAGCTCTCGTACTGCGCGGCGAGCACGAGGAACACGATGATGAGACCGAGCACGAAGATCAGCCCCGCCTGCCCGCTTGACGCGCGCTCCTGATACGACTGGCCCGAGTACGCATACCCGACCCCTTCGCTGGCGAACTGCCGGCCGATCAGGCCCTCGACCTGGTCGAGCAGTTCCCCCGAGCTGCTGCTTTCCTTTGTGGTGCCGGTGACCAGCGCCGACGTGAAGCCGTTGAAGCGGGTGATGAGCGTCGGGCCGCTCCGGATCTCGGTCCGGGTGAGCGCTGAGAGCGGGATCATGGCGTCGTCAGTGCCGCGCACGTACAGCCGGCCGATGTCCTCCGGCGTCTGCCGGAACCGCGCCTGCGCCTCGGCCTGCACCCGGTAGGTGCGGCCGTAGAGATTGAAGTCGTTGATGTAGAGCGTGGACAGGAGCGACTGCAGCGTGCCGAACACATCGCCCAGCTTCACCCCTCTCGCCTTCGCCGTCGTCCGATCCACCTCGACGTAGACCTGGGGGACGTTCGCGCGGAAATTGGCCGTCACGCCCTGCGCCGCCGGCAGCGTGTTGGCGGCCGCGGTGAATGCCTGCACCTGTTTGGTGAAGTCGCGGACGTTGCGCCCGGACCGATCCTGGAGGTTCAGCTCCATCCCCGACGTGGCGCCGAGGCCCGGGATCTCGGGCAGGTTGAACGCGAAGCCAATGGCGTCGTGCATGCCGAACAGCTTGCCGTTCAGCCGCTTGGTGATGGCATCGATGGTTTCATCGCCGCCGCGCTCGTCCCACGGCCGGAGGTTCACGAAGATCGTGGCGCCGTTGGTCTGATTCGAGCGGCTCAGCAGGTCGAGTCCCGCCAGCGCCACGATGTTCCGCACTGCCGGATCGGCGCGCAGGTAACCTTCCACGCGCTTCACGACCTCCTGGGTCCGCTGCAGCGAGGCCGCGTCGGGCAACTGGATCGCTACGGCGAAGTAGCCCTTGTCCTCGGTCGGAATGAATCCGCCCGGCACGTGACGCCAGAGCACCACCGCCAGCCCCACCAGCACCGCGAACGCGGCGAGCCAGGCCTTGGGGCGGCCGAGGACCCGATCCACCGATCCGGTGTAGCCGCGGGTGACCCGCTCGAAGGTCCGGTTGAAGAGGCCGAAGAAGCCGCTCTTCTTGTCGTCGGGCACATCCTTGAGCAGAATGGCGCAGAGGGCCGGCGTCAGCGTCAGGGCTACGACGCCCGACAGCACCACCGAGATCACGATCGTCGCGGCGAACTGCTTGAACATCGAGCCGGTGACGCCGCCGAGGAACGCGATCGGCACGAACACCGCGCAGAGCACCAGCACGATGGCGACCAGGGCGCCGGCCACCTGCCGTATCGCCTTGTCGGCCGCCTGCTTCGCGGGCAGCCCCTCGGTCGCCATGATGCGCTCGACATTTTCGATCACGACGATCGCGTCGTCCACCACGATGCCGATCGCCAGCACCAGCCCGAAGAGGGTGAGCACGTTGATCGAGAAGCCGAGGAGCAGCAGCCCGAGGAAGGTGCCGACGACGCTGACCGGCACGGCCAGCATCGGAATCAGCGTCGCCCGCCAGCTCTGCAGGAACAGGAACACGACCAGCGTCACCAGGACCAGCGCCTCGACCAGGGTGGTGAGCACCTCCTTGATCGATTCGGTCACGAACGGCGTGGTGTCGAAGGGGACCTTGTAGCTCACGCCCGGTGGGAAGCTCGCAGCCAGCTCGTCCAGCCGGTGCAGCACCGCGGCCTTCACCGCGAGTGCGTTGGCGCCCGGACGCAGATACAGCAGCA
>JACDDX010000032.1 GCA_013816685.1 Gemmatimonadales bacterium | reverse complement strand
GGCGCGGGCGTCCGCGAGCCGGCGCTCGAGCTCCTCGCGCGCGCTGGGCGCCCGACCGCTCGCGAAGCCGTTCCCCGCTCCGCCGTCCAGCACGTCGTCGTCCAGCTCCTCATCCTCTTCGTCGGTGAACGCATGGCGAGCGCCGCTGAACTGCTGGGTGAGCTCGTCCAGCTTCTCCTCGGTCATCGCGCGGAACTTCCAGAGCGAGCGCTGCAGCCCGCGCCGGGTTTCTTCGCCGCTCCTGGGCGCGTACATCAATGCGAGACCGGCGCCCAGCATGGCACCCCAGAACAGCCACGTCGCGGACGAATCGCCGCGGTCCACGAACACCACCTGCCTCCCTGGTCTGCGTCGCATCCTGTCTCCCTATTCCCCGGCGTCGGGGTCGTCGGCCGCCGCGACCAGCACCGGCCGCAGCGCGGCGTGGTGCTGCATGGGGGCCTGGATGAACCGGTTCACGTGATCGGCCGTGCCGTTCACGTTGAGCTGCTCGAACAGAAAGCCGAAGATGCGCTCGAGGTCGGCCGAGATGGCGACCCGCATGTCGTCCGGCAGTGACCACATCTCGCGCTTGAACGGGCCGATCGCCTTCTTCCGCGCCTTGTAATAGAACTGCTCTTCCGTGTCACCGCCCTTGCGCTCGCCCGCAGCGTTGTCGCTCACCCAGGCCCGCAGCCGCTCGCGCAGCTCGGTCGGCAGCCGCGGGTGGTCGAGCACGAGGTTCTGGAAGTTGGTCGCGAGATGGATTTCCGCGGTCTCGATGCGGGGGAAATTGCCGAAGGCATTTGACGGCAGCGTGCTTGCACCGTGCTGCACGGCGCCGGCGAGACCGTAGTCGCCGCGTGCCGCGCGCGAGAGGGCCGCCAGCGCCTCCAGATCCAGCTTGACGTCGGCCATCGAGCCGTCCGCCAGCACGACGCCGCCGTGGGAGGTGCCCGTCTGCACCGAGATCTTGCTGATCCCGGTGCCGCCGCCGGTCTCCGCCAGCGTGTCGTTGTAGCCCCGCATGAACGCGTGCAGCTCCTCCACGGTGCTGTTCTTCATTCCGACTTCACCGATCTCGGCGCCAACCGAGGTCGTGATTCCGTCAGGATCCTGCTCCCGGATGAACTGGGTGATCTCGGCGGCGCGCTCGTAGTTGAGACGCTGCTGCTCGGCGAGCGAATCGTGGGAGAGGTCGACGAGGGTGGAGGTGTCGACGTCGATATTGTAGAACCCGGCCCCGATCTCCTCGGCGATGAGCTTCTTCACCTCCCCGACTTCGCCCTCCGGATCGGCCTGGTACTTCTTGGGATTCACCTGGCAGTGATCGCCCTGAATGAAGAGCGGCAGCGTGTATCCCTCGCGGAGCGCCGCGCCGATAATAACCGACACGTATTCGGCGGGCCGCTGCTCGGTGTAGGCGATCTCGCTGCGGGCGATCTCGAGAATGATCGCACCTGCCTTGCCTGCCTTGGCCGCCCGGAACACCGCGCGGGCAGTATCGTAGGCCAGGACGCGCACGTTGATGGCCGGGACGGTGAACCCACCGATCTCCCCCCGTCCCCGGGCGATGTAGAGATCGTGGATCGATGCGGGCCGCGCGCCGGTGACCTGCCCGAGCTCCCACAGCAGCCAGCGCGCGGCTTCGCGATCGTCGCCTTCGCCGAACACCGACTGCCACACGACCCGGTCGGTGGCAGGAGAGCGCAGCTTCGAGGAGTCCCGCACGGTGACGCCGCCCGGCACCCGGGCCACCGCCCCGCCATAGAGATCGATCGCCCGCCGTGTTGCGTCAGCCATGCACCGAGATCTCCATCTTCAAGATCCGCATCGTATTGAAAGGAACTCGCCCCCGGGCGATGGTAAAGGTAGGCCCCGGCGCCAAGACCGTCAAACGAGTTGGCGTCAGGCTTCGTCGGTCGCATCGCCGGACGGCCGGGGCTGCGGATCGAACCCCGGTCGGCCCATGGCGCCGTAGGTGAGCCGCTTGCCCAGCTCCACGCCCGGCTGGTCGAACGGATCGACGCCGTACCAGACGCCCGCGTAGCCGGTTGCGAGCTGGAAGAACATGATGAGCTCACCCAGCGTGCCGGCGCTCAGATCGGGGAGCCGGAGCGTGCAGTTCATCCGGCCCATCTGTGCCAGAGCGGTCGAGGTGGCCTCGTACTCCGCTCGCAGCAGCCCACCCAGCGTGTGCCCGGCCAGATAGGCGAGTTCGGCGGGAAGATGCTCCCGCGCCGGAATCGGCAGATCCTCGCTCAATTGCTCCACGGTGATGAAGGTGATCGCCTTGTCGCGCGGGCCTTCCATGAAGAGCTGAACCTGGCTGTGCTGGTCGGTGGCGCCGACGGCGGCCAGGGGCGTCGGACCGGCGAGGACCGTCTTGCCCGCGCGATTCTCCCGCTTGCCCAGACTCTCGGCCCAGAGCTGCCGATACCATTCGGCGAACTCCCGGAGCCGGTCGGTATAGGGCATGAGCACATGGATCGGCGCGCCGAGCTCGGTGTCGGCTGCGTACATCAGGGCCGCCCACAGCGCGGCGGCATTCTGCCGGAGACCGTCCGCCTCCGCGCGTGCCACCGCGCGGCCCGCGCCTGCCAGCAGCTCGGAGATGTCGATCCCCACCAGCGCCGCGGGCAACAGCCCCACGGGCGAGAGGACGCTGAATCGTCCGCCCACCTCCGGCGGGACATCCAGGGTGGCGATGCCGTCGGTACGGGCCAGTTCCCTCAGCGCGCCGCGGGCCGGGTCGGTGGTGAAGACGAGATGCCGATACGCCGCGGCGCCCAGCGCATCCTCCAGCCAGGCGCGCACCACCAGGTACTGCGCCATCGTCTCCGCCGTGCCACCCGACTTGCTGATGACGTTGACCAGCACCCGGCGCGGATCGATCCGCCGCAGCGCGGCCCCGATCGAGGTCGGATCCACGTTCTCGAGCACCGTCAGCCGCGGGAAGAACTCGCGGCCCTCGTCGTCCAACTCGTTCCACGCCGGCGGCCGGAGCGCATTCAGCAGCGCCTTGGCCCCGAGCGCGGAACCCCCGATCCCGAGGACGAGGACGTGGTCGTGGGCCTGACCCAGCCCGTCGGCGAAGGTGCTGATCTCCCGGACCGTGTCGGGCTGATCGATGAGGCGGTAAAATCCGTACTCACCCTTGCCGCGCCGGTCCCGCACCTCAGCCTGAATCGCCGGGAATCGCTCCGCCAGCGAGTCGAGCCGCGCGCGGGGAAGGCCCTCGCTACCCTCGAGCTGATCCTGCAGCATTCGTCCGTAGCTCAGCTTCATCCATCGACCTCCACAGTGAGCCCGTCGTAGGCGGGCAGGATCCCCTCGGGCAGTTTCGCGGCCAGCTCGGCGTGCCCGGTCTCGTGGGTCAGGTGCGTCAGGTATGTCCGCTGAGCCCCCAGAGCCCGCGCCGTCTCGATCGCCTCCGTGATGCTGAGGTGGGTCGGGTGCGGCCGCCACCAGAGCGCGTTGAGCACCAGCACGTCCAGTCCGCGAAGGTGCTCCCGCTCCGCGGCCGGGACTTCCTTGACGTCGGTGATGTAGGCAAGCCGGTCGAAGCGGTAGCCGAACACCCGCACGTGCCCATGACGAAATGCGAGTGGCAGCACGTCGAGGCCGGCCGCGCGGAACGGCGCTCCGGGCTCGACCGGATGGATCTCCAGACTCGGCTTCGACGTGCCCGCAAAGGCAGGAACCTCGTCGTCGAAAATGTAGGGGAAGGAGCCGCGAATCCGCTGGAGGGTCTCGACCGGCCCGTATACCGGCACCGCCTGCCGCGACTTGACGGAGAACATGCGCAGATCGTCGATGCCGTTGATGTGGTCGGCGTGCTCGTGGGTATAGATGACAGCGTCGACGTGCGTAACCCCGTTGGCGAGCAGCTGCACCCGCAACTCGGGGGGGCTGTCGATGAGCACGGCTCGGCCCCCCGCTTCGATCATCGCGCCGCTTCGGCTGCGGCGATCCCGCGGGTCCGTCGACCGGCACACTGCGCAGCCGCATCCGATCTGAGGAACGCCGAACGACGTTCCCGTCCCCAGAAAGGTCAGCCGCACCGCTACACCGCTTCGATCTTCAGCAGATTGGTGGTGCCCGGCATGTCGAACGGCACGCCTGCGGTGACGACCAGGCGCTCCCCGGGCTGGGCCAGGCCGCGATCAAGGATCTGCCGCCGCGCGGCCGCGAGCATGGCATCGTAATCGGTGGAATGCTCGGTGAGGGCGGGGGTGACGCCCCAGACGAGCGCGAGCTGGCGGAAGGTGTCCTCTTCGGGCGTGACCGCGAAAACCGGGACCGTGGGCCGGCAGGTGGCCACCTTCCGCGCGGTGAAGCCACTGCTGGTGAAGCAGACGATCAGCGGCGCGCCCAGCATCTCGGCGGCCGCGCACACCGCGACGGCGATCGCATCCTCGGTCCGGATCGGGCCGCCGGGATTGCTGCGATGCTGCCGCAGCGACTCGGTGACCGGCGAGCGCCGGCCCAGGGCAGCGTCGATTGTCACGCCGCGACCCTGGCGGTGGGTCTCCATTTCGCGGGAGATCCGGTCCATCGCCTGCACGGATTCCAGGGGATAGGCGCCCACCGCCGTCTCCGCCGAGAGCATCACGGCGTCGGTGCCGTCGAGGATCGCGTTCGCGACGTCGGAGGCCTCCGCGCGTGTCGGCCGGGGGGCGTGCACCATCGACTCGAGCATCTGGGTGGCGGTGATCACCGGGCGGCCGTGCAACCCCGCCTCCCGGATGATCTGCTTCTGCATCAGGGGCACCTCCTCGAACGGCAGCTCGACGCCCAGGTCGCCGCGGGCGACCATGATCGCGTCGGACGCGTCGAGTATCCCGCAGAGATTCCGGAGCGCCGTGTCCTTCTCGATCTTCGCCACCAACTTCATCCGATGGGGGACCATCGCGCGCAGCTCCTGCAGATCCTCGGGACGCCGCACGAACGAGAGGGCGAGGTAGTCGACGCCCAGTTCCGCCGCCTGGGCCGCGTCCTCGCGATCCTTCTCGGTCAACGCCGGCGCACTCACTTCTATTCCGGGCAGGTTCATGCCCTTGTGCGACTTGAGCTCCCCACCGTAACGCACCTCGCCCCCCACCCGGTCCTCGCGCACGTCCGTGACCTCGACCTTGAGGAGCCCGTCGTCGAGCAGGATCGCGGAGCCCACGTGCACATCCTGGCTGAGACCCGCGTACGTCGAGGGGATTTCGCCGTCACGCGCCACCGCTTCGGGCGCGAAGACGACGCGCTGACCGGCCGTCAGACGCAACGGCTCGGGGAGATTGCCGACCCGAATGCGAGGGCCCTGCAGATCGAACAGGATCGAGACCGCCTCACGCTGCTCCGCGAGCACCTCCTTGAGGTGCCGTACCCAGCGGGCCCGCACCTGTGGGGTTCCGTGAGAGGCATTGATTCGGACCACGTTGACACCCGCCTGCAGCAGCGCGCGCATCTGTTCGGGCTGCTCCCAGGCGGGCCCGAGGGTGGCGACGATCTTGGTGCGTCGAACGGGAGCACGGGGCACGGGTCGATCCTTTCGAGCCCTTCGGGAAAACCTGCACCGATTCTAATCTCGCGCTCGCACCCCTGCACCACGACGGAAGGTCGGGCGAGCGAGGGTGTTCAGGCACCACGCCAGGCCAACAGGGGGATGGAGTATTGGTGTCGGACGGGTTCGAGTCGTGTGGACAAGCCGATTTTGGGACCGCGGGAACTGAGCGGACAACCGTCAGGGCGACAAACGAATATGCGAACTTACTTAAGGAGAGTTCGGCAACGCATTGACTACGTGCAAGTTGACGAAGGTAATTACCTTCGGCTGTCGCTGTCGACAGTGTCGTCAGAGATGGAATCTTTATGCATCAGGTCGAATTTTCCACATCCCACACACTCCAATTTTCCTTGGGCACTGCACAAAAAAATCGCGCCTCGAGGCAGGCGCGATCCGGTATAGCCAAGCGCGAGTTCAGCCGGTGCGCGCCGCTCTCACCGCCGTCCGCAGCTTGGTGAACTGAGAGGGATCCGCGGGATTGAACCGGAGATTCCGGTACTTCACCGTGCCGTCCGGCCCCACGACGTAGATGGTCCGGCGCCCGAGGCCCCGGGGATCATTGCTGCCATACTTTCGCGCCACCCGTTGAGCCGGGTCGCTGAGCAGCCGGAACGGCACCCCGTAGCGCGCGGCGAACCGACCCTGGGTTTCGAGCGGATCGGTCGTGATCCCGACCACGCTTACCTCGGGACCGAACAGGCTGTCGTAGTGCTGGGCGAAGGACTGCAGCTGCTCGACGCTCGAACGGGTAAAGGCCCGCGGCAGGAAGGCGATCACAACCGTCTTGCCCTGGTCCCGGCGGAGTTGGTAGGGCATCTCGATGGGCCCGACGCCGTCTTTGCTCGCCCAAGGGAGGGTAAAGTCAGGTGCCCGGCGGCCGATGTCAGGTCCCGAGATCAGGCTGGCTGTCCCGCTCTGCGCGGCGGCCGGCACCGCCGGGAGCAGCAGCGACGCCGCGGTGACGACGGTCGAGAATTTCATTCGAGGCATGGACGCGTCTCCCTCAAGGGCTGAGGTCCGGTTCGAGGCTCGGAGTGGAGTTGAATCGTTGTTCCAACATAATGACGTGCAGGGGTCGGTCGTATGCGATCAGGCCTTACACGCTCGCCGCAGGGGTGCGGGGCTGTTCAGACCCCGATCGCGGCCACGGGAACGCCGAGGCCGTCGCGGCCGGCTCCGTAGTGGCTCCCGACGTATTCCTCGAGGATCTCGAGAAACTCGGGTACGATCCGCTCACCTTTCAGGGTGACGACCAGCCGGCCGTCGACATACACCGGGGCTTTGGGATCCTCGAAAGTGCCCGGGAGCGAGATCCCGATGTTGGCATGCTTGCTCTCGCCGGGTCCGTTGACGACGCAGCCCATCACCGCCACCCGCATCGACTCGACCCCCGGCCGCTCCAGCTTCCACAGCGGCATCTTCGCGCGCAGGTAGTCCTGAATCTCCTCGGCCATCTGCTGGAAGAATGTGCTCGTCGTCCGGCCGCAGCCGGGGCAGCTCGTCACCTGCGGGGTGAAGCTCCGAAGTCCGAGTGACTGGAGGATCTGCTGCGCGACGAGCACTTCCTCGGTGCGGTCGCCGCCGGGCCGAGGCGTGAGCGACACGCGGATCGTGTCGCCGATTCCCTCCTGCAGCAGGATGGCCAGTCCCGCCGCGCTCGCGACGATCCCCTTGCTGCCCATGCCGGCCTCGGTCAGCCCCAGGTGCAGGGGGTAGTTGCCGCGGGCGGCCAGCATCCGGTACACGTCGACGAGGTCCTGCACGCCCGAGACCTTCGCGCTGAGGATGATCTGATCACGTCCCATCCCTGCCGACTCGGCCTGCGCCGCGGACCGGATCGCGCTCTCCACCATGGCCTCCATCATCACATCGCGCGCATCGCGCGGGCGCACCAGGGCCGCGTTTCGATCCATCATGTCGGTGAGCAGCGCCTGATCGAGGGAGCCCCAGTTCACTCCGATTCGCACCGGCTTGCCGTTCGCCATGGCCACATCGATGATGGCGCGGAAATGCTCGTCGTGCCGCTTTCCGCCGACGTTGCCCGGATTGATGCGGTACTTGGCAAGGGCACGCGCGCACTCAGGATAGCGGGTGAGCAACAGATGTCCGTTGTAGTGGAAGTCGCCGATCAGCGGTACGGTCACACCGAGCCGGTCGAGCCCGTCCCCAACGCGCGCAACGGCGGCAGCCGCCTCGTCGTTGTTGACGGTGATCCGCACCAGCTCGCTGCCGGCCGCGGCGAGGGCCGCGACCTGCGCGACCGTCCGCGGCACATCGGCGGTGTCGGTGTTGGTCATGGACTGCACGACGACCGGATGCGACGCGCCGACCGGGACACCGCCGACCAGCACTGTCGCGGTGGCGCGGCGAAGGGGAGTGGCCATGCCGGCAAATATAAGGGTCCGGCTTGCGACGCCCCACCTGCGTGCGGCATCTTCGGGCATGCCGGCCGCAACCATCACCGCCGTGGCGACCTACCTGCCCGACCAGGTCGTGAGCAACACCGACCTCCAGCGCACCCTCGACACCACCGACGCATGGATTACCAGCCGCACCGGTATCCGGGAGCGGCGACGCGGGGCGCCCGGCGAAACCACGTCGACGATGGGCGCACACGCGGTCAGCCGGTTGCTCGAGAAGCGCGGCCTCGCTCCCGCCGACGTGGACGCGATCATCGTCGCGACGATCACGCCCGACATGGTCTTCCCCGCCACCGCCTGTCTCATTCAGGACCAGGTCGGCTTGTCCAACGCGTGGGGGTTCGATCTGTCAGCCGCGTGCTCGGGCTTTCTCTACGCCTTGACCACCGGCGCGCAGATGATTTCGTCGGGCGCCCACAACCGGGTCGTGGTGGTCGGCGCCGATCTCATGAGCGCCATCATCGACCAGGACGACCGGACCACCGCCGTGCTGTTCGGTGACGGCGCCGGCGCGATCCTGCTGGAGCCGGCCGACCCGGGCTACGGCGTCATCGGGTTCCAGCATCGGGTGGACGGCAGCGGCCGGGAGGATCTCTACATGCGGGCCGGCGGCAGTCTGCGGCCCGCGAGCGCGGAGACGGTGGCCGCCGGCGAGCACTATCTCCGGCAGAACGGGCGGGCGGTGTTCAAGTTCGCCGTGCGCCGCATGGCGGAATGCGTCGAGCTCGTGGTTCAGCAGCACGGGTACACCCCCGCCGATCTGGCGATGATCATCCCCCACCAGGCCAACCAGCGGATCCTCGATGCGGCAACCGAGCGGCTCGGCATCGCGCCCGACCGCATGGCCTCCGTGCTCGATCGCTACGGCAACACCACCGATGCGACGCTGCCACTCGCCCTGGCCGATGTGCTCGAACGGGGCGCACTTCACCGAGGTGATCTGATCGTCTTCGTGGCGGTGGGGGCGGGACTGACGTCCGGGGCGCTGCTCATGCGGTGGGGTTCGGGAAATCGTTAGCTGCGGGAGAACTCCGCCTCGTCGATGGCGGCGAGATCCGCGTCGGCGAGGGCCAGCGTCGCGGCGGAGGCACTGTCCACGGCGTGCTCTACCCGTCGCGCGCTCGGAATGACGATGACCGCTGGCGACTGGGCGAGTACCCAGGCGAGCACCACCGCGTGGGCCGACACGCCCAGCCGGCCAGCGATGCGCGCGGCCACCGGGTGCGACGGGAGTTTCCTGGTGAGCCGGCCGCCGCCGGTCGGACTGTAGGCGAGAAACGCGATTCCGTGATCGGTACAGTACTGCACGACCCCGCCGCTGAGCGCTTCGCGGAAGAACGGGCTCAGACGATTCTGCACCGACGCGATGGGCACGATCCGCTCCGCGGCACGAATCTGCTCGGCCGATACGTTCGACAGCCCGACGAGATCGATCTTCCCTTCTGCTCGCAACTCGGCGAGCGCTCCGACGCTCTCCTCGAAGGGGACGCGCGCATCGGGCGTATGGAGCTGATAGAGCGCGATGCGGTCTACGCCCAGCGCGCCGAGCGACGCGTCACAGGCGGCGCGGAGCCGGGCCGGCCGGCCGTCGGGTTCCCAGCGGCCCTCCGGCCGCGCCACGCCGCCTTTGGTGGCGACCAGCACGTCGCCCGCCGCGCCGCCGCGCTCGATGAGCGCCCGCGCAATCAGCCTCTCGTTGTGGCCGATCTCGTGCTCGTCGAGACAGTACACGTTTGCCGTGTCCATCAGGGTCATGCCCGCGTCGAGCGCGGCATGGATGACGGTGATCCCCTCGCGCTCGGACGGCCGCTCCTGAATGGACAGATGCATTGCGCCGTAGCTCACAGACGAGACCGCTCGGCCACCGGGGCCGAGCGGACGGACCGGCAGCACGACGGCGGGCCTGCTAGACAAGGCCGAGCTGACGCACGAGCCGCTGCCAGTCGGGAGCGGTGACGACGCCCTGCTCCCGCAGCGGGGTGAGCTCGGCAAGAATCTCGGCGCGGCTGCCCTCGATCCGACGGTCGCGCAGCTCGCTGATCATGCGGCTGAAGCGGTGCTCGTACTCGTACTTGTCGAGCTCGCCGTTCTGGCGCTGTGCGCTGATCTTGGACAGCTCGCTTGCGACGCGAGCGGGTGTGATCGGCTTCAGCGCCCCATCCTTCGGATCGGTCATGCTCAATCCCTCGTCACGGGTGAGAGGTCGGCCGCGGCTCCCTTGAGCCCCGGGCGTACGTGCTGCGCAGCTTGGCCACCTTGGGTTCGATCAGGTGCGTTCTGCCTCCCTTTTCCCGCAAGGTAGCCCGATCACCGAGACCGTGCTCAGAACTCCCGCTTCTTCATCTCCTTGAAGAGGCGCTTGGTCTCGAGATCCTGCTCCGCCGGCCGCTGGCGGAGCGTCGTGTCGTACTGCGCTTCGCGATCGGCCTTGGGCGGAGGCACCTTGGCCGCGTTCTTCTTGACCAGATTGGCGATGCGCTGGTCTTCCCGCTTGGACACGTGAACCTCCGGCGACGGAGTGACGACCGATCTGGAATGGTAGAATGTACTCCGATCCGGACGTCCGGAACTGCCTTGCCCGACCGCTCGAACTCCGAGCCGCCCGCGAGCGGCGTCCACGCGCCAGCCAGCGTCCGATATATTGCGTTCACGCCTGTGCCCAACGGCCGGCGCGGACCGGGTGTAAATGAGGTCGACGTCGGCGCACGTAAATGGCGCGCCGCCGAACCTTTCCAAGCGAGGCACCGATGCGGCCCATCGTCTTCACGATCCTGACCCTTTGCGCAGCGCTGGCCGTCCCGGCTGCGGCGCGAGCCCAGACCGATCCCCCTGCTC
>JACDDX010000328.1 GCA_013816685.1 Gemmatimonadales bacterium | reverse complement strand
GCGAGTCGCCGAGCAGGCGTCGGAGCTGGTGCGCGACCTGGGCGCCCTTGGGGTAGACGTGGCCGCTGAAAAAGAGGACGATCGGGTCGTCGCCCTCATAGCGGCCCCAGACCAGCGGCCGCGCCTGTGCGCTGTCGGCGCGCATCGCCTGCTGCTGCTCCCGCCACCAGTTGAGCTGCGCCGCGTCCCATCCCCGGCTCTTCTCCTCGTGCACCGACTCCATGTAGGTCGTCAGTCCCTCGTTCAGCCAGATGTGGGACCAGTCCGCCGCGGTGGTGAGATCGCCGAACCACTGGTGGGCCAGCTCGTGCGCCACGAGGCTCCGGGCGCCGCCTTCGGGGCCGCCGGCTGCGCTGAGCACCAGGTCCGTCTGCGTCGTCGCCGACACGTTCTCCATGCCTCCGTAGGTGAAGTCGGGGATCACCGATTGACTGTACTTTGCCCACGGATATGGCACCCCGAGCACCCGGGAATAGATCTCGATCATCGACGGCGTTTCGCCGAAGGCGCGCCACGCGGCCGCGACCGTGTCGCGCGAGACCCAGTAGTCCACCGGGATGCCGCGCCACTGATCGCGGAGCACGGCGAAGGGGCCGACCACGACTGAATAGAGGTAGGTGCTCGCGGGCTTCTCCTGGCTCCAGTGCCAGACCCGGTGCGCGCCGTCGCGGCCCGGCCGCACGCCGACCAGCCGCCCGTTGGACAGCACCCGCATCCCGGTATCGGCGGTCACGAGGAACTCCCACGTCGCCTTGTCGTTGGCCGCGTCGTAGGTCGGGATCCAGTTCCGGGTCTCGGTCGCTTCGCCCTGCGACCAGATGATCCGGCGGCGCGGCACGAAGTAGAGTCCCCGCTCCGGCACCGTGTGATAGCGAAGCGTGAACTGCACCGTGTCGCCCTGCGCCGCGCGGCGCGCGAGGCGGACGACGACGTGCGAGGTGTCGTAGCGGAAGCGAAGCGGCTTGCCCCTGGCGTCGATCGCGGCGTCGATCGTGAGGTTGCCGGCATCGAGCGCGACGCTGTCGGTCGGGCCCGCGGTCGGCACCAGCCGGGTGGTGACCACACCCCGCACCAGCCGGCGGGGCACGTTGAACGCGACCTCGATACGCTGATGAATCAGATCGAAGTCGTGGCGTCGGAGCGGCCAGTCGCGGGGCGGGACGTAGGCGCCGACCCGGCCGGCGGGGGCGGGCTGCTGGGCGGCGAGCGAGACGGGGCCCAGGACGAAGGCGAAGAGGGCGGCCCGGCGAAGGCGGAGCATCGGTGAGTCCCGGTTGGGGTCCAGGCTCGGGACTCTAACGAGGTTCCACTACGGCGTCGAGGCCGCCCGCTTGAACGGGTGCTCGAAGCTCAGGTATAGGAACACGCCGTCCTGCCCCTCGCTCGGCCCCAGGCCGATGGTGTAGGCTAGCCCGGGCACGACCTGGAGCCCGCTGGCGAAGTCGAAGGCCCAGCGTATTCCGGGGTTGAGAAACACACTCTTTTCGCGCTCGGTTCGGCCGGCTCCGACGACCGATTCGGTGCTGAGCCAGAGCGCCTCCACCATCAGGTTGAAGGAGGGACGCAGCAGCCAGATTGCGCTCGCGCCGAGGTTGAAGCCGGCCGTCCTTGCCGTCTGGCCCAGCGGGTCGTGCGACGACGGGGTCAAGGTAAATCCCGCGTTCCAGTGGGTCGCTAGCTTGGGCGCGAGCATGAAGCTCACCGGCAGGTTGCCCTGCAGACCAGCCGCCCCCGCACCCCTTCCCTGCCGATCGTTTCCGGTCGGCAGGAGCAGCGTGAGACGGGGGGCAACGAGCAGGCGGGCGTCGGGATCGCCGATGAGCTGGTAGCGATAGTTGAGCGCGAGGTCGCCGAGGCCGGTGCCGGACCCGTCGGCATGCTGCAGCGGGACGCCATAGCTCAACTGGTGGCGTATCCCGCCCAGGGGCCATTCTTGGGTGAAGCTGTAGGCCCAAGCACCGCCGGCGTCAGGACGCGAGAAGGTGCTGATGTGCTGGACGACCCCCTGCTCCTGATTGTAGGCCTCTTCGATGAGGAAGCTGTTGTCCTGGATGGGGCCCGCGCTGTCAGGCGCCCCTTGCGCCGCAGCAGGGCTGGCACCGAACGCAACGGCGAGGGCGAAGAGCCACACCGAGGCCCACCCTGGTGCGCACGCACGACCCTGCCCCGCAATCATCGGTGCCATCAATCCCCCTGGTTCGGACTGCTCTGAGACAGAGCAGGCAACGCAAGCCAAAGTTTAGGCGGTACGAAAAAAAAGTCAAGTGTCCACTTAATAATCTTGAATCATACGTTTAGCACAGCTTGACAAACTATTTCGTTGTACCTAAATCTCTTCCAGAGATTAGACGTCTGCCCCGGGTTGGCGCCGGTCTAAGCATCGAAATCGGCGGACCGAGGTTTCCGGTCTGTAGGCG
>JACDDX010000327.1 GCA_013816685.1 Gemmatimonadales bacterium | reverse complement strand
GGCTGGTGCCGCTGGGCGAGCGGATCGAGGACGATCCGACCAACCAGACCCGCTTCCTGACCTTCACCCGCGCCGACGCGGCTCCGCTGCCCGCAGCGTCCAGCGGCACCGTCCGCCAGAAGACGTCGCTCATCGTGCTGATCGACCACAAGCCGGGGTCGCTCGCGCTGACGCTGCAGGCCTTCGGCGCGCGGGGGGTCAATCTGATGGCACTCCAGTCGCGGCCGGAGCGGTCGGCGCCGTGGTGCTACCGCTTCTACGTGGACATCGACGGGGCAGCGACCGACCCGCGGGTGGCCGAGGCGCTGGAAGAGGTCGAGGCGCTGGCGGCGCGCGTGGTGGTGCTGGGGAGCTACGAGGCCTGGGTTGAAGGCTCGCGTCTCTCGGCGCCGCCGCCGACGCCGGCCCATCACACCCGGAAGCCCGAGATCCCGCTGGTCGATCGGCGGCGGCAGCCCGACGGATCCCAAGTAATGGTGCGGAACGTCGTGTTCGGTGGCGACCGTCCCGTGCTCATCGCGGGTCCCTGCTCGGTCGAGAGCCGCGAGATGATCCTGACGACGGCGACGGCGGTCGTCGAGGCGGGCGGAGACATGCTGCGCGGCGGAGCCTACAAGCCGCGGACCTCGCCCTATGACTTTCAGGGCCTCGGCGTAAAAGGACTGCGGTACATGGCCGAAGCCCGCGAGCGGACCGGGCTCCCGATCGTCACCGAGGTGCTGAGCTGGGAGGAGGTCGCTGTCGTGGCGCACTTCGCCGACATGCTCCAGATCGGTGCGCGCAACATGCAGAACTTCAGCCTGCTCCGGGCGGCAAGCCGGAGCGGCATGCCGGTGCTGCTCAAGCGCGGAGCCGGTGCCCTGGTCGAGGAGTGGCTTATGGCGGCCGAGTACATCCTGGCGGAGGGCAATCCGAATGTGGTGCTCTGCGAGCGGGGTATCCGCACCTTCGAGCGCGCCACCAGGCACACGCTGGACCTCAATGCGGTGGCGCTGGTCCGGGAGCGAACTCATCTGCCGGTGATCGTCGATCCCAGCCACGCCGCCGGGGTGCGCTCACTGGTGCTGCCGCTGAGCCTCGGCTCGCTCGCGGCGGGGGCGTGTGGTCTGATCGTGGAGGTACATCCCGACCCCGCCCGGGCGATGAGCGACGGGGCCCAGAGTCTCGATCTGCCGATGTTCGCGGAGTTGGCCCGGCAGGTTCACCCGGAGCGGCCGGTGCTCGCCCTGGCCTGACCGGGAAAACAAAAGGCGGAGAGGATCGTGGTGACCCGCTCCGCCCGACCTGCGTACTGACCCTGCCTTACGGGACCGCGGTACCCCGCCGACCAGTGACGAGCCGGTAAATGAGGAGGAGAAGCATCGCGCCGATAATTGAGGCAATGATGCCCGGACCCTCAGCCGGATTGTCGTACCAGCCCAGCGCCCGACCCAGAAATCCGGCAAGCAATGCTCCGGCCACACCGATCAGCATGGTGATGATGAACCCGCCCGGATCCTTCCCGGGCATCAACAGCTTCGCGATCGCCCCGACGACCAAACCGATGATTAACGTCCACAGAAAGCCCATAATTCCCCTCCCCAAGGTGGGCCATATACATATTGCGGCCCAGCCCGGGCATCTGTGTTCTGGAACACACGGGCTCAGGGGCGAACGGGAACCTTCCCGGTCAGCGCCGTCCGCCGGTGATTGCGCAGGACGTCGATCTTGAACGCCTCGCCTGGCTCGTAGCTTCGGAGAATGCGAAGCAGATGGGTCGGCCCGGCCGGCTTCCGGCCGTCGATCGCGAGCACGATGTCCCCGCCCTGGAGCGACAGCCCGCTCTCCGCGGGCGCTCGAATGACGAGCACCCCATCCGTCGCGCCGAAGTAGGCGCCCAGTTGGGGGTTGAGTGCCGTCAGCTCCAGATCTGCCAGCGGCGAGCCGGGAAGGAAATCACCCGGGGAGTGGATCTCGAAGCGATCGGTCACGGCCTGCCCGGGCCCTGCAGCGCTCGGGTCCGGCCGGAAGAACCGCAAGGCGAACGGCCGGCTGGGCGGCCCGCCCTCCATGGCGAACTCGGGCTCACCCTGCGTCACCACGGCGGCGGTCTTCCGCTCCTTGCCACGGCGGAATTCTACGGCGACCGTGTCGTCGGGCGCCAGCCGGGCGGCGAGCTCGATCAAGCGGAGCCCGGGCAGCGATTGCCTCGAGGTGCCGCGATCAGGCTCCCGTCCCCGGCCGCGCGGCTTCGGGGGCTGGAGCACCGGCTGGCCACCCACGGTGGTGATCAGGTCGCCGGACCGAAGCCCGGCCCTGGCCGCCGGCCCACCAGGCGTGACCGCGTCCACGTAGGCACCGACGGAGTCGGTCCCCCGTGCCTGCAGATTGACCTTGATCCCCAGCCGTGCCCGCCGGTTCATCATGATCCGCATGAGGC
>JACDDX010000326.1 GCA_013816685.1 Gemmatimonadales bacterium | reverse complement strand
GGCTTGCGCAGCGCGCCGCCCGGAGCGCCTCCAGCCGACCGTTGATCCGGCCGATGGTGACGGCAAGGCTGTCACTGCGCGAGTCGGCTCCGGACGGAGCGGGAACCGCGAGTGCGGGACCGCCGGGGCATTGGCCCGCCTCCAGCGAATCGAGTCGGGTGGACAGCGCCGACAGAGCCCTCGCAAGCGAATCGCGGGCAGGCGGCACAGGTGTTTGCGCGCCGGCCGCCGTCGCGATGCCGAGCCACCCGGCGACCGCGAGGATCGCCGTGCGAGCACGGAAAACCATAGGTGTCTCCAGCGTAGTAGATGAGCCGCGATCCTGGCTCGCGCCGGAGTGGCGCGAACGTGCTGCGGGATCGTGGAATCAGACCGGCTGGAGAACGGGTGGGGCGCGCGAGCTCGGGCGGTGGGTAAACCGAAGGACGGGGGATTCGTCGCCGGGCGCAACCGGTTCGATCTCGAGACTGGATAAGGCGAGCGGAACGACGGCGGACCTGGCCGCTGCCAGCGGCGGGAAGGCGGCTGCCTGGCAGAACGCGCAGGTGGACTCGTCGTGTACCGGCGCCGGAATAGTCTGCTGCGGTGCGCCGATGGTGGCATGGGCGGGGGCAGACGGCTCGGTGCGTGGCGCACCAGCGGCCCATCCCGACACGATCGGGATGAAGAGCGCGAGCGATCGCCACCAGCGCGTGAGCGCCTGCCGCCGTACGGCCATTGACCTAAAGGTGATCCCTTGTTCCCGCCCTTTCAAGGCCGGGCCGCGCCATCCGGGAGCGCTTCGGTGAGAATCTCATGGAACACCGTCTCGCCCGTCGCCAGCATGCGTCGCAGATAGGGCCGGCAGAGGCCGCACTGCGCACCGCAGCCGGTCTCCCGGATCAGCGCAGCCAGATCCCAGTCATTTGCCCGCGCCCTGGGGAGCAGGCGGTCGAACGGCAGGCGCCGGCATTCACAGCGGACGATCCTCACGGATTCGTCGGCCGCACGTCCAGCTCGCTCACCAGCGCCCGGGCCGGCAGCCGCACCGCGTGGAGAATGGTGTCGGCCACGTCTTCCGGACGGAGAATCTTCGCCGGATCCGACTTGAGCATGGCCTGATCGTGGAGGAGGCCGGTGTCCACCGAGCCGGGGCAGATCGCCACGACGCGAATGTTGTCCTTCCGGGTCTCCAGCATCAGCGAGCGGCTGAAGCCGAGACAGGCGTGCTTCGAGGCGGTGTAGGCGGTGCCGCCCGGAAAGCCGTTCCGTCCCGCGAGGCTCGCGACGTTCACGATGGTGCCGGCCTTCCGCCGCCGCATGGCCGGGAGCACGGCGCGGGTCATCAGGAACAGGCTCCTGACGTTGACGGACATCGTCCGGTCCCACTCCTCCAACGTCAGCTCCTCGAGCGGGCGGGCGACGAGCACCCCCGCGTTGTTGATCAGCACGTCGACATCGCCAAGCGCCTCGCTGACGTGAGCGACGATCGCGGCGCTGCCCTCGGCATCACCCACGTCCGTCGGCCGACCGGCCGCCGGAATCCCTTCGGCCCCCAGCGCGTCCAGCAGCGCCCTCACCTTGTCCGGGGTCCGCGCGCACACGCCCACCGCGTACCCCTCGCGTCCGAACGCAAAGGCGATGGCGCGGCCGATGCCCTCGGTGGCGCCGGTGACGAGCGCGACGGGTCGGTTCGACATGGGCGGCAATCTAAGCGCCGCGGGTGCCGAGCGCCGCGACCTCCCGCCGCAGCGCATCGAGCCTCGACAGCAGCTCGGCGTGGCGCCCCTGCTCGGTGTCGGCGAGCTTGCCGTGGAAGTAGATGGTGCCGTTCGGATAGAGCATCGCCGCGTCGACTTCATCGAGAGAATCGAAGCCGCGCTCGTGCGCCTTGGCCGTGAGCTCGGCGGCGTTGATGTGGAGCCGGCGGAGGACCGGCTCCTCGAGCCGGCCATGCGAGATCAGGCAGATGTCCTCATCGCCCTTGGTCATGGCGGCCTCCGATGGGCCTCGGTAGTAGGCCCGCACCAGCAGGGCATTGGCACCGAGCAGCGCGGCTGCGCCGACGACGCCGCCCCAGAGCGAGGTGTCGTTGCCGATGATGGCGTTCTGCACCGTGTTCGAGAGCGTCAGCAGCACCACGAAGTCGAACGGGTTGAGCTGGGCCAGCATCCGTTTGCCGACCAGCTTGAGGCTGACGACGAGGAGCAGATAGGCGACCACCGGCCGGACGATCTTTTCGGCGATCGTCACCGGATGGGTGTCGTCGGGGACGCCGAGGTGGGTGAGGTTGTAGAGCAGGTTGTGCCAGAAGGCCGCTTCCATCGGACCGTCGCTCCGCGTGAGAGAATATCCCGCTAGGATTCACCGCGATGACACTGCCGCTCGCGCATCCAACAGTACGTCCCAACCCCGGCGGGAGAAACCGCCCCGGTCCCCCTGCCACCTGGCAC
>JACDDX010000325.1 GCA_013816685.1 Gemmatimonadales bacterium | reverse complement strand
GCAAGCGCGGCCGCTTCGAGCTGGCCCACGGCGGTACCCTGTTTCTCGACGAAGTCGGCGAGCTGAGCCCGGCGGCGCAGGCCAAGCTGCTCCGGGTGCTGCAGGAGCGCGAGTTCGAGCGGGTCGGCGGGACAGAGACGCTGCGGGTTGACGTGCGGATGTTGGCGGCGACGAACAAGAATCTGGAAAATGCGGTCGCGGAAGGAACCTTCCGCGAGGATCTGTACTATCGACTCAACGTTTTCAGCATCTTCGTGCCGCCCCTGCGAGAGCGGAAATCGGATGCGCTGCTGCTGGCCGATCATTTCGTCGAGAAGTACGCGCGGCTGCACGGCAAGACGATCAAGCGGATCTCGACCCCCGCGATCGACATGCTCACGGCCTATCACTGGCCGGGGAACGTGCGTGAGCTGGAGAACTCGATCGAACGGGCGGTCGTCGTGAGCGATTCGGAGGTGATCCACGCGCATCACCTGCCCCCGACGCTGCAGACAGCCGAGGCGTCCGGCACGACACTCGCCGGTTCGCTGGCCGAGGCGGTCCGCGGCTTCGAGACCAGTCTGATTCAGGACGCGCTGAAGAGCACGCGCGGCAACCGGGCTCAGGCCGCGCGGCTCCTCAATTCGACGGAACGGATCATCGATTACAAGGTGAGACGATACGGGATCGACTGGCAGCGCTTCCAGGCGTGAGCCCCGAGTGTCAGCGCTAGCGATCCGGGGAAATGATCGCCTTGCGGATCCGGTCGATCGCCGTCGAGTCGGCCGAGTCCGCCGGCGCTCGGCTCGGCAGGATGAGCGAGTCCGGAGAGAAGCCGGCGATCGGCACGTCCATCCCGAGTGGAGCCGGTGCGATGGCCGGCCCCGGTGAGGGATCAGCCGGGACGGGAGCCAACGTGCTGGCGGAGTGTCCACTCGCCGGCGGGAGTGCGGGCGCGCTCATCGTCGAATCGGTCGGGAAGCTCACCATCGCCCCTTCGACCTCGCGAGGCCGGACGACAGCAGGAGTGGCCACCGCTGGCACTGCCTGCTTCAGCTTGGCCGGCGGGAATCCCGTCATCATCGCTCCTACCGTCACCGTGACCACCGCGGCCACGGCCAGTGCCGCGCGCCGGTAATCGCGTCTGGGCGTGCCGATTGCCCGGGCTGGCACGTCGCGCGCGGGTGATTCGCTCTCCACGTACAACGACGCTACCGTGCTGTCCGGCTCGGCATCATCCACCACAGTTTCGACGGCGATCTCAGGCGTGATCGCCGGCTCGGGCACGGTGACCCGCTCGGGCACTTCGATCGGCTTGGTGACAACGATTAGCCTGGCCACTGGGGCAGCGTCGAAGACCGACGGGAGGTACGACGCGGGGCGCGCCCGCACGGGCGCGCCGGCCGTCGGCGCGGTGGAGGCCAGCGCCGCCTGACTTGCAAGCGCCGCCTGATAGTGCGGATGCATTTCGATCGGGAGCCAGGTGCGCGCCGACTGATGGTAGATCCGCGACTTCGGCGTGATGACCCCATTGCGGATCCCCACGGCGATTTCTTCTACGGAGCGGAGGGCGGTCTCCTCTCCCGGCGCGATCTCGATGCGATACATGGGGGGATCCCTGAGTCTTGGGCGGAGCCCCGCGCGAGCGCGACTTTCGTGCTCACCCGGATGCATCGCGCTGCAGCGGCCGTGACGCTCCGCCCGTCCGGCCATCCGGCGCTATCGAGAGGAGTTAGCCGCGGGCACGCGCCCCCCGCGCGTGGCGAAGGGTAGCGGGGCACACCGGCGTGGTCTGGTAGATTGCCAGAGTATCGCGTCGGCCCGCTAACGGAGACTCCGCCATGACCGCCATCGCCTTGGAAGCCGAGGGAGTCAGCAAGCGTTTCGGGGGCGTCGTCGCGCTCGAGGCGGTCTCGCTCCGGGTCGAGGCGGGCGAGTGCGTCGCGCTGATCGGCGAGAGCGGATCGGGCAAGACGACGCTGCTCCGGTGCTTCAACCGGCTCACCGAGCCGGATGCGGGCCGGGTCCTGGTGGACGACGACGACGTAGCGGCCGTCGACCCCATCGCCTTGCGACGGCGGGTGGGCTACGTCCCTCAGGACGGCGGGCTCCTTCCGCATTGGCGCGTCCGCCGGAATGCGGCACTCGTTCCATGGCTGCTGGGTCTCCCGGAGCGGGACTCGCTTGCCGATCGCGCCCTTCACCTCGTGGGGCTCGATCCCGCGCGGTTCGCCGAGCGCTGGCCGCGGGAGCTGTCGGGTGGTCAGCGGCAGCGGGTGGCAGTGGCTCGGGCGCTGGCGGCGGGGCCCCGGCTCATTCTGCTCGACGAGCCGTTCGGCGCGCTGGACGCCATCACCCGGGCCGACCTCCAGGCCGCCTTTGCCGACCTGCGCCGCCAACTCGGACTCACCGCGCTGCTCGTCACTCACGATCTCAGTGAGGCGTTCGTGCTCGCCGATC
>JACDDX010000324.1 GCA_013816685.1 Gemmatimonadales bacterium | reverse complement strand
GCGGGAGCACCTCGATCAGCGTCACCCTGGTGCCGAAGGCATTGAAGATGTCGGCGAACTCGCAGCCGACGGCACCCGCGCCGACGACGGCCATCGTCTTCGGCGCCTGCTCCAGGAAGAGCGCCTCATCCGAGCTGATCACGGTAGTCTTGTTGATGTCGAGGCCGATCTGCGGGATGCCCTTGACCCGCGAGCCGGTGGCGATGACGATCGCCTTTCTCGCCTCGTGCACGTCGTTGCCGACCTTGATCTTCCGGCCCGGCTGCAGCGTTCCCGAGCCTTTGATGACCGTGACCTTGTTCTTTTTCATCAGGAACTCGACCCCCTTCGAGTTCTGCTCGCTCACCTTCCGCGAGCGCCGCATCGCGATGCCGTAATCGGTCTTCACGCCGCCCACTTCGACGCCCAGCTCCTTCGCGTCGTGCGACACGAGGTTGGCGACGTACGCGCTGTGGAGCAGCGCCTTGGTGGGAATGCAGCCGATGTTCACGCACACGCCGCCGAGCTTTTCCCGCTCCACGACGGCGGTGGCGAGCCCGAGCTGCGCGGCGCGGATCGCGCAGACGTACCCGGCGGGACCGCCGCCGAGCACGATGACGTCATACTGAGTGGCCAAGACGACCTCGTATGTGGGTTACCAGACCATCGCGAGGGGATTCTCGAGCATCCCCTTGAGCGTGCGGAGGAACTGTGCCCCGGTCGCGCCATCGATGACCCGGTGATCGCACGACATAGTTAGCCGCATCCGGCGGCGCACCTCGATGCGGCCACCCTCGGCCACCGCCCGCTCGGCGATGCGGCCGATGGCGAGGATGCCGGCTTCGGGCGGGTTGATGATGGCGGTGAACTCGTCGATGTCCAGCATGCCGAGGTTGGAGATCGAAAAGGTACTGCCGGTGAATTCTTCCGGCTTGAGCCGCCGCTGCCGCGCTCGGCCAGCCAGATCGCGGCTCTCGCTTCCGATCGCTCGCAGGCCTTTGCGGTCAGCATCGCGGATGACCGGCGTAATCAGCCCCTCGTCGATCGCGACCGCCATGCCGATGTGGACTTCGTTCCAGAAACGGATCCGATCGTCCTGCCACCAGGCGTTGCAGGCCGGATGCCGCCGGAGCGCCAGCGCCGCCGCTTTGATGATGATGTCGTTGAACGAGACCTTCGACGATTCGTCGGCCGTGTTGAGCGCCGCGCGTGCGTCCCACGCGCGCTCCATGTCCACTTCGCTCGTGAGGTAGAACGTTGGGACCGGGCCGATCGACTGCGCCAGCCGCCGTGCGATGGTTTTCCGGATCTGGGTGAGGGGGACATCCTGGTAGGCGGCGCCGTCAGCTTGCGCGCCTATCGGGGCGGGGCCGGTCGTGGGAGCAGCCACCGAATCGAGGTCGCGCACCACGACACGACCTTCGGGGCCGGTGCCCTCGACCCCACCGAGGTCGATGCCGCGCTCCGCGGCCATCCGTCGCGCCAGCGGCGAGGCCTTGATCCGTGCGCCGGTGCCGATCGAAGCGGCAGCGGCATCCGCCTTCACTCCATTATCGGGCGAGGCAGCCGGCGACAGGCGCGGAGCGGTCGATTCAGGGGGCGGCTTCACCGGGGCCGGTGTAGCCTCCGGAGCTCTGGTCTCGGGGGCTTTCGCTTCGGGCGCCTCCGCCTTCTCACCCGGCTCGCCGATCACCGCGACGACCTGCGAGACCGGCACCGTGGCCCCGGCCGCGACCGCCTGCTTGAGCAGCGTGCCGCCCGCGCGCGCCACCAGTTCCATCACGGCCTTGTCGGTCTCCACCTCGGCGAGTACGTCCCCCACCGCCACGACGTCGCCCTCCTGCTTCTTCCACTCGACCAGGCGCCCCTCTTCCATCGTGGGCGAGAGCGCTTCCATCACGACGTTGGTGCTCATGGGCTCATTCCAGGTACAGCGTCGCCTTGACCGCGGCGACGACCTTGGCGACGTCCACCTTCGCGACCTTCTCGAGCAGCTTGCTGTACGGCATCGGCACGTCAGCGCCCGTCACGCGGAGGATCGGCGCGTCCAGCTCGTCGAACACCTCGCGCTGCACCGTGTCCACGACCTGCGCGCCCACACCGGCAAAGGGCCAGCCCTCTTCCGCCACGACGCAGCGGTGCGTGCGCGCCACCGACTCCAGGATCGCGGCGACATCGAGCGGCCGGATCGTTCGGAGGTCGAGGACCTCCGCTTCGATCTCCTCGCCCACCAGCTCGTCGGCTGCCCTGAGCGCGACCGACACCGTCTTCGAGTGGCACACGATGGTGACGTCGCGTCCGGCGCGCTTGATCTCGGCCTGCCCCAGCGGCACGACGTGCTCTCCGTCGGGCACTTCGCCCTTGGTGTTGTAGAGCATCTCGCCTTCGATGAACACCACCGGGTTGTCGTCCCGGATCGCGCTCTTGAGCAGCCCCTTGGCGTCGGCCGGGGTCGCGGGCATCACCACCT
>JACDDX010000323.1 GCA_013816685.1 Gemmatimonadales bacterium | reverse complement strand
CCCGCGGCGGGGTCGGGATCGCCTCGCGCGCAATGCGCTGCCGGGGCGCAGCCGCGGGGGCCGCGACCAGGTCGACCGCGTACGCCGGTGCGGAGGGTGGCGGCGGCGTCACGCCAACCAGCAGAAAGGCGATCGCGGCCGCATGCACCACCGTCGTTCCTACAAGCCCGGCCGTCGTGCCGGGCGGGCCCGCACGATCGGGCCCCCGGACGTTCATGGCGAGTCTTCCTCCGCCGCCACCAGCCCCACGTTTCCGACACCCGAGGCACGGATGATCGCGAGCACCTGCACCACCCGGCCGTACGGCACCCGCTGGTCGGCCTGGAGGTACACGCCCGATGGGTGGCGCGTCGCCACCAGCGAGCGGAAGGTGACCCGGAAATCGTTCATCGAGACCGCCGTCTGATCGACAAAGATGCGGCCGTCCCGATTGACAGTCACCACCATGCCTTCCTTCGGACTGAGCGGTCGGGCCTGCGCTTTGGGCAGCTCGACGTCAACCCCGCCCTGCATGATCGGCGCGGTGATCATGAAGATGATCAGCAGCACCAGCATCACGTCCACGAGCGACGTGACGTTCACGTCGGCCATCAGCGGCAGCTCGCCGCGCTGGCTCCCGAGGCCGCCGCCGAGGCCGGCCGACACCTAGATCAATCCTTCGCGCGCCATGGTCCCGATCAGCTCGTTGGCGAAGCCTTCCAGCTCACCGGCGAAGAGCCGGGTGCGGTTCACGTAGAGGTTGTACGCGATCACGGCGGGAATGGCCGCCACCAGTCCCGCGAAGGTGGCGATCAGCGCTTCTGCCACGCCAGGCGCGACCGCCGCCAGATTGCCCGAGCCCTTCGACGCGATCCCAATGAACGCGTCCATCACACCCAGCACCGTCCCGGTGAGACCGAGCAGCGGGCTGACCGAGCCGATCGTGGCGAGCCACGGGATGTAGTGGCCCAGCAGATCGCGCTCGGCCGCGACCTCCTTACCCAGCACCATCTTCAGTGCCTCGAGCTGGGTCGCGGTGAGCGACGTGCGATCGGCGCCGCGCTCCTCCCTGAGCGCACCCGGCTTGAGCTCGGAGTAGAACGTCAGCGCTTCGCGGAAGAGCCGGTTGTAGGGCGACGGCGGCTGCTTCATAACCGAGTGATACGCCTCCTGCAACCGGGTGGCGCGCTCCATCTCTCCGAAAAATCGGTCGGCTTGCTTGTTCAGCCGGCGGAACTGCCACCACTTGAGGATGATGATGAACCAGGAGATCAGCGAGAAGAGGGCGGTGATGACGAGGACGACCTTGGTCTCGAGGCTGGAGGTCAACACCAGATCCAGCGTGGAGCTGGGGACGGCGCCGCCCGACTGCAGCATCACGACCGTGTCCCCCGGAACCAGTCCACCAGTTGCGCGAGCCCGTCCTCGAATTTGAATTCCGGAGTCCAGCCGAGCGTCGCGCGGGCCTTCCCGGCGTCGAGCGAGCTGCGGAACAGCTCGCCCGGCCTGGGCGAGGCGAACTCGAGGGTGGGTTTGGTTCGCATGACCCCACCCACCGACTCCGCCAGCTCTAGTACCGAACGCTGAATCCCGGTGGCGATATTGAAGGCGGGCGTATCCAGGTCGCTTCCGGCGGGCAGCTTCGCCGTGCTCGCGAGAACGTTGGCGCGGGCCACATCCTTCACGAAAACGTAGTCGCGCGTCTGCTTTCCGTCGCCGAACACGGTGAGTGGCTCGCCGTCGAGGAGGCGGGAGACGAAGATGGACACAACGCCCGCCTCTGACTTCGGGTCCTGCCTGGGGCCGAACACGTTGGCGTAGCGCATGGCAACACCTTCGAACCCGCGCAGCGCGGCCAGCGCGCGAAGATAGTATTCGCCGGCGAGCTTGCTCACGCCGTACGGTGAGACCGGCAGCTTGGGCGCACCCTCGGGTGTCGGGAGCGTGTCGGCGTCGCCATAGAGCACTCCGCCGCTGCTGGCGAAGATGACCCGCTTCACGCCACCCTCGCCCGCGCCCTCCAGCAGGTTCACCAATCCGACCACATTGATGTCCGCATCAAAGGCCGGCCGCTCCACTGACACCCGCACATCGATCTGCGCGGCGTGCACGTTGATGACATCAAATCCGCCGTCGGCCACCGCCTTGCGTGCCTCCGGTGACCGCACGTCCGCGCGGATGAAACGCGCGCCCTTCGGAATATTTGACTCGTGACCCCGGGAGAGGTCGTCGAGCACCGCGACATCCCAGCCGTCCCGCAGGTAGGCCTCCGAGATGTGTGAGCCAATGAATCCGGCACCGCCGGTCACCAGTACCCGCCCGCTCATGCCGAGGGTCTCACGATCGTTGGCTCTCCTGTCGGGGAACGCTGCGAATGCCCTGGAGTGAACCACCCAATATAAAAAAAGGCGACGCCGATGGAACCGCTCGGCGTCGAGTGTGTCAAGGAGGTTGTCCGGAAAGTTGACGGCGGCGGGCGCCCT
>JACDDX010000031.1 GCA_013816685.1 Gemmatimonadales bacterium | reverse complement strand
CACGGCGGCGCTCACAGGCCCATCGTCTCCCGGCGCCAGCGCGCGAACCGGATCACGTCGTCGGCGGGCGGCACGGCGTCCTCGTCGGCGTAGGCGGTGTACATCCGCCAGCGCAGGTAGGTCCGGTCGGGCACCGGCAGAAACGGCGCGCGGGTCCACCACGCGCGCCGCCGGAACGCCCACGCGGTCCGGAGCAGATCGACGGCGAGTCGGGGGTTCACCAGCGCGCGGGCGGCGAGGCGAATGGTGAGTGCGTTCCAGGCGGTGCCCATGGCCCGAATAATAGGTGGCGCGCGCCCGGCCTGCCTATATTGCCCGACCTATGACGCACGCCGCCGCCGAGGCCCCGCCCCGGAACCATCGGGCGGAGTTCCCCATCTTCACGCACGCGACCTATCTCAACAGCTGCTCGCTCGGAGCGCTGTCGCATCGGGCGCGCGCGAGGGTGAACGAGCATCTCGATCAGTGGGAGACGCGCGGGGCTTCCGCCTGGTACGACGCGTGGTGGGGCGCGCTCGCCGACCTCCGCGCACGCTACGCCCGCATCGTCGGGGCACCGGCGGGCTCAGTCGCGCTGCACCCGAACATCTCCACGGCGCTGACCGCGATCGCCGAGTCGCTCGACTACACGCGGCGGCCGAAGGTCATCGTCACGAGTCTCGACTTCCCGACGGTCGCCTACCAGTGGCTTGCCAAGTCGGCACAGGGCGTCGAGACCGTGATCGTCGAGAGCCCCGACGGTATCAGTGTGCCGCCGGAGCTCGTCGCCCGGGCCATCGACGACCGCACCCTGCTCGTCGCCACCAGCCATGTCTTCTTCACCAGCGGCGCGATCCAGGATGTGCGCGCTCTGGCCGACGCCGCGCACCGCCGGGGCGCGCTGCTGCTGGTGGACGGCTACCAGGCGGCGGGACAGGTGCCGGTGGACGTCACCGCGCTCGACGTGGACTTCTACTGCGCGGGCGGGCTCAAGTGGCTGCTCGGCGGCACCGGGGTGGCGTTTCTCTATGTCAGGCCCGAGCTGCTTCCAACTCTCTCCCCGCGCGCCGCGGGCTGGTTCTCGCACCGGGAGCAGTTCCGCTTCGATCCGCGCGCGCTCGCGCTTCACGATGACGCGCGGCGCCTCGAAGCGGGGACGCCCGCGCTGACGCCGGTGTACGCGCAGCTCGGCGGGCTCGAGATTCTGGAGGAGCTGGGCGCCGAGTCGGTGCGCGCGATGACGATGGAGCTGACTGAGGATCTGATCGAGCAGGCGCGCGCCGCGGGGCTCCGGCCGAAGGTGGCCGCGACCCCGGACGAACGCACCGGCATCGTGATGCTGCCGAGCGACGATCCGGCCCGCGATGTCCGCCGCCTGGCCGACGCCAGCATCATCTGCGACGCGCGCCCGGGACACGTCCGCGTCTCCCCCTACTTCTACAACCTGCGCGACGACGGCCGCGCGGCAATCGAGCGGCTGACCCGTGGACGATAGTCCTTACCGCGACCTCGACGACAATAAACTGCCGACCGAGGACGAAGTGCTCCTCACGAGTCCGCTGGCCGAAGAGGTCACGGACCCGTTCCAGAAGAGCGACTCCTGGCGCGTGCTCCGCATCATGGGCGAGTTCGTCTGGGGGTTCGACAACCTCGCCGACGTGCACGAGGGCGTCACGATCTTCGGCTCCGCCCGCACGAAGCCCGACGATCCGATGTACCAGAAAGCCGTCGAGACCGCGCGGCTCCTGGCGCGCGCCCGCATTCCGGTCATCA
The DNA here is from genome assembly GCA_013816685.1 of Gemmatimonadales bacterium. GTDB lineage: Bacteria > Gemmatimonadota > Gemmatimonadetes > Gemmatimonadales > GWC2-71-9 > JACDDX01. Next base: position 9,420 of record JACDDX010000031.1, on the reverse strand, counting down.
CCGGCGGCGGCCCCGGCATCATGGAAGCGGGGAACAAGGGGGCAATGGACGGTGGCGGTCTCTCGATCGGATGCAACATCGAGCTCCCGTTCGAGCAGGGCAGCAACGCCTATCTCAAGCGGAGCCTCAACTTCAAATTCTTTTTCGTGCGGAAGACGATGTTCGTCAAGTATTCCACCGCGTTCATCGTGTTCCCTGGCGGCTACGGCACCCTCGACGAGCTGTTCGAGGCACTCACCCTCATCCAGACCGGCAAGGTCAAGCACTTTCCCGTGATCCTCATGGGCAAGGCATACTGGGCGGGCCTGGTCGCCTGGCTGACGACGACCGTCGCTGGCGAGCGCAAGGTGAACGAGGCCGATCTCCGGCTCTTCCAGGTGACGGACGACCCCACCGAAGCCGTGCGCCTGGTCATTGCGGCGCGGCAACGGAAACCATGACCCGGCCCTCGGCGCAGTATCTCCGCGGCCAGCGGATCGAGCCGCAGGCGATCACCGGCCATGAGTCGCCCGCCGACCTGATCGACAACGCCTTTCTCGCGTACAACGCCGGGCGGCTCCGCGAGAGCTGCCACCTCTTTACCCGCCTGATGCTCGAGCCCGACGTGACGGTCGGCATGACGCTCACCGGCGCGATGACCCCGGCCGGCCTCGGCATGAGTACGCTCATTCCGCTGATGGAAGCGGGATTCGTCGACTGGATCATCTCGACCGGCGCGAATCTATATCACGACGCGCACTTCGCGCTGGGGCTGGCGCTCCACCGCGGCTCGCCGACGGCGAACGACGTCGAGCTGCGGGACAAAGGCGTCGTCCGCATCTACGATATTTTTTTCGACTACAACGTGCTGCTCTCGACCGACAAATTCGTGCGCGAGGTGTCGGCCCGCCCCGAGTTCCAGCGGTCCATGAGCACCGCGGAATATCACTACCTGCTCGGCGGCTACGTCCGCGAGCGGGAGCAGGCGCTCGGCCTCAGCCGCCGCTCGGTGCTCGCCGCGGCACACGAGCTGGAGGTGCCGATCTACACCAGCTCGCCGGGTGACAGCTCGATCGGCATGAACGTCGCCGAGCAGGCGCTGGGCGGCAGCAAGCTGCGCTTCGACGTCAGTCTCGACGTCAACGAGACGGCGAGCATCGTCCTCGAGGCCAAGCGCGCGGGTGGCAAGAGCGGCGTGCTGATCGTCGGCGGCGGCAGTCCCAAGAATTTCATGCTGCAGACCGAGCCGCAGATCCAGGAGGTGCTCGGCATCGACGAGCGGGGCCACGACTACTTCCTGCAGATGACCGACGCGCGCCCCGACACCGGCGGCCTCTCGGGCGCCACGCCCGCCGAAGCGGTGAGCTGGGGCAAGATCGATCCCGAGCAACTGCCGGGCACCGTCGTGGTCTACGGGGACAACAGCATCTCGCTGCCGCTCCTCACCGCCTATGCCAAGGCGCGCCACGAGAACCGCCCGCTCCGGCGGCTCTATGCGCGGCGCGAGGCCATGATGGCACGACTGGTCGAGGAATATCGGGCCGCACTCGCCTTCCGTGATCAGCGGGCGGAGGAGTCGCTGGCCCATATGCATCCCGGCGCCGGCGGCGCGGAGACGGTCGCGCGCCGGTGAGTCGCCCCGCGGCGGGGCGCCACTACGGGTGGTACGCGCTGGGTCTGCTGTCGGCGCTCAACCTCCTCAACTACATCACCCGGAACTCGCTGTTCGCGGTGTTCGGGCCGATCAAGCACGAGCTGGGCGTCACCGATGCCCAGCTCGGCTGGACCGCGTCGGCGTACATTCTAGTCTTCTCCCTGGCCGCGCTGCCGTTCGGCGTGCTCAGCGACCTCCGCTCCCGCCGAGCGGTGATCACGCTAGGCGTCGTCCTGTGGAGCGCGCTCAGTGTCGCCAGCGGATTCGTCACCAGCTTCGCCTGGCTGGTCGTCTGCCGCGCGGGTATGGGTCTCGGTGGCGCCGCGTTCACGGCAGCGGCGCAGTCGATCGTCGCCGATTATTTCCCGATCCGGGGTCGCGCGCTCGCCATGGCGGTGCTGGCCTCGGGCAACACGGTCGGCGGAGTGCTCGGTATCTGGCTCGGTGGCCAGCTCGCCGACAGCTACTCGTGGCGGCTGGCGCTGATCGTAGTCGGCGTGCCCGGACTCGCGCTCGCCTTTCTCGCGGCGCGGCTGCGCGACCCGGCGCGACCCGACGCGGTGCCGCCGGTGCGCGAGCTCGTCGGCGGCGTCCATCTGCCGGTCAAGGGCACCCTCCGCCGGTTCGCGCCGCTCATGATCGGGCTCCTGGTCGGCGCCATCTCAGCGTTCATGCTCGACCGCCGGCTCGGCGTGGAGTCGGACGTGGACATCGCCGTGTTCGGACTCGCGGTGCTGATCGGGCTGGCGCTCAACATCGTGCTCTGGGCGAAGGAGCTCGAGCGGGTGCCGGTGGCGGCGCTGGTGAGCGAAGCGGTGCGCGCCGCACCGGCCGCGTTCGCCGGCCTGTATGCCGACCTCGCACGCGCCCTGGGGCTGGTGCTGCGGACGCCGACGCTGGTGTACATCTTCGCCGCCGGGGCGCTGCTTTCGTTCGGCATGAACGGTCTCGTCGGCTGGGCGCCGACGTTCATGGCGCGCGAGCTGGGGCTCTCGATCACCGAGGCCGCGATTCTCATGGGAACCTGGGGACTGGCGGCGGGACTCGCCGGAACTGTGGTCGGAGGACTGCTGGCCGACGCGCTGCGGCGCCGCACCGCCGCGGGGCGGGTGATCGTCGTCGCGGCCGGGATGATCCTGGGAGCGCCGCTCACCTTCTGGCTGCTGACGCTCCGCGAGATGTCGCTGTTCGTCCCCGTGTTCTGCGGGGCGTTCTTCTTTCTATCGTGGATCAACGGCCCGATCGCCGCGGTCATCTTCGACGTGGTCCAGCCGCGGATCGGCGCCACGGTGGCGGGCGCCTACCTGCTGTTCATTCACCTGGCCGGGGACACCGTCGCCTTTCCGCTGGTCGGCGCGCTGTCCGATCGCTATGGGATCAGCCGCGCCGTGCTGCTCCTCCCCGGCATCGCGCTCCTCGGCGGCCTCGCCGCGCTGCCTGCGCTCCGCACCGTCGAGACCGACATGCGCCGTGCGGCGGGCCCGGCCTGAGGCGCACGACGAGCGCTTACCGCACGCTCTTGTAGATCAGCTCCAACAACTCGTCGTACATCGCGTCGCGCTGCGCGGCGTCGCCGGAGCCGATCGCCGCGGTGGCGCAATGCTTCAGGTGATTCTGCAGCAGCGCCCGGCTCACGCCCCGCAGCGCCTCCTGCACCGACGACACCTGCATCAGCACGTCGGCGCAGTAGCGCTCCTCATCCACCATCTTCTGCAGCCCGCGCACCTGACCCTCGATACGGCGGAGCCGCGTGGTCACGGCGCGCTTGATGTCGGGGTCCACGGCCACCGCGTGCGTGCCGTCGCCCGGCCGGGTGCCGCACGCGCAGCTTGCGCTACCGGACGACATGGCGTCTCCGTGCCTTTGGTTCCATGAAGTTCGCTTCCTCCTGTTGCCACCCTGGATCAAAGCGACAGGGGCCAGAACTGCCCTTCCAGCCGAGGCCGTTCGTCTCACCCCTGAGCTCCGGCCCCTTCCGGTCGCTGCGCTCCCTAAGGGTCACAGCAAGCGTGGCCATCATCACGCCGCAAACCTTTTCAGCCGCAGACTGTTGGTCACGACGCTCACCGAGCTGATCGCCATCGCCGCGGCCGCCATCGTCGGCGTCAGCAGCAATCCGGTCGCCGGGTAGAGCACCCCGGCCGCAATCGGAATCCCGATGCCGTTGTAGACGAAGGCCCAGAACAGATTCTGCCGGATGACGCCGAGGGTTCGTCGGGCGAGCGCGAGCGCGGCCACCGTCGCCATGGGGTCGCCGCGCATGAGGGTGATCGCGCCCGCATCGATGGCCACGTCGGTGCCGGTGCCGATCGCGATGCCGACGTCCGCCTGCGCGAGTGCCGGTGCGTCGTTCAGCCCGTCGCCCACCATTGCGACAACTCTCCCTTCGCCCTGAAGCCGCCGGATTTCCACGAGCTTCCCGTCGGGCAGCACCTCGGCCACGACCCGGTCGATGCCGACCGCCCGGCCCACCTGGTCGGCGGTGCGGCGGTTGTCGCCGGTGAGCATGACCGTGAGGATTCCCAGCCGGCGGAGCCGCGCCACGGCACCGGCGCTAGATGCTTTCACCGGGTCCGCGACAGCAATGAGCCCGGCCGCACGGCCGTCTACCGCCACGAACATCGGTGTGCGTCCCTCGCTCGCGAGTTGGTCGGCCTGAGCGGTGAGTGCGCCCGGGTGCACGCCCATGTCCTCCATCAGCGCCCGGTTGCCTACCGCCACCCGACGACCGCCGACCAGCGCTTCGACGCCGTGGCCGGTCCGGCTCGTGAATTCCCGGGCCTCGTCGGCGACCGCCCCGCGCTCCGTCGCTGCTTCGACGATCGCCTCGGCGAGCGGATGTTCGCTCAGCCGCTCGACCGCGGCCGCCAGGGCGAGCAGCTCGGTGTCGTCGTGGACGGGCCCGCCCGGGACCGTCACTGCCTCGACGACCGCCGGCCGGCCTTCCGTCAGCGTGCCGGTCTTGTCGAAGACGACGGTATCCACGCGCGCCGCGCGCTCGAGCGCCTCGCCCCCCTTCACCAGCACGCCGAGCTCGGCTCCTCGGCCGGTCGAGACCATCACCGCGGTCGGCACCGCCAATCCCATCGCGCAGGGACAGGCGATGATGAGCACGGTGACCGCGGCGGCGAGCGCCCTGAGTGCGGCCGGCTCGGGTCCGAAGTCGAACCAGAGGACGAAGGTCAACACGGCAAGCGACAGCACGATCGGCACGAACACCGCCGAGATGCGGTCGGCAAGCCGCTGAATCGGCGCCTTCGAGCCCTGGGCCTGCTGTACCAGGCGGATGATCTGGGAGAGCACGGTGTCGGCGCCGACTCGCGTCACCCGGAAATGGAAGGCGCCGTTGCGATTGAAGGTCGCGCCGATCACCGCGTCGCCCGGTCCCTTGGTGACGGGCTCTGGCTCGCCGGTCAGCATGCTCTCGTCCACGTGGCTGGTGCCGTCGAGCACGGTGCCGTCGGCCGGAATCCGTTCGCCTGGCCGGACGACGACCTCGTCCCCCGGGCGCAATGCGTTGAGCGGGATTTCGACCTCCTGGCCGTCGCGGGTGACGCGGGCCGTGGCCGGCCGCAGGCCGATCAGCCGCCGGATGGCGCCGGCCGTCTGCCCCTTCGCCCGGGATTCCAGAAGGTTGCCAAGCAGGATCAGCCCGATGATCCAGATCACCACCTCGTAGTAGACCAGCGGCACGATGCCGTGCGCGGTGAACCAGTCGCCGGCGACGGTCATGGCAAGGCTGAACAGAAAGGCCGAGCCGGTGCCGACCGCGACGAGGGTGTTCATGTCCGCGCCGTGGTGCCGGAAGGCAGCCCACGCGCGGGTGTAGAAGTGCCGGCCCGCCCAGCCGACCACCGGCAGCGTCAGCGCGAGGAGCAGGTAACGCCAGGTGCCGGGCGATACCCCGGCAGTCCAGGGTGCCAGCGCACGGATGGCGCGGTTGACCGGCATCATCAGATGCATGAGTGGATCGGGCACCGCGCTCGGCACCGCCTCGGCGAGCGGCATGCTCACGATCATGGCGAGCACCGCCGCCACGATGCTGACGCCGAACTTCCGCTTCAGGTCGTGCGTCTCCTCCGCCCGGGCCCGGTCCTGCGATTCCAGCAGCGACTCACCATCCACCTCGGCCGGCGGCAGCTCCGCGCCATAGCCGGTGGCGCGGATCGTTTCGACCAGCGCGCCGGGCGACGTGGAGCCGGGGTCGTACTCGATGGTGGCCGAGCCGGTCATCAGATTCACGTTGGCGGCCCGGACGCCCGGCGTCTGCTCGAGCGTGCGCTGCACCCGGCCGCTACAGGCTGCGCAGGTCATGCCGGTGACGGGGATCGTGCATTCCGATGAGGTGCCGGTGGCGGCGGTCTGGTCGGCGGCGGGAGTAGCTGGGGTGAGCGGGGCCAGGGTCATGATTGCTGGGCGCCACCGGAGTCGGACTCCGCGGGTGCCGCGGGCCGGCGGCCGGCGAGAAAGAAGTAGTAGTTGATCCAGACGATGGCCGCGGCTCCGCCCGCGGTGACCAGAAGCTGAGAGGTGGTCATGCTGTCGCCCGCCTCAGGCAGCCGTCGCCTTGAAGCCGGCGCCCGTGACCGCCGCTTGGATCTGCGCCGGGCTGATTGAATCTTCATCGTAGCGGACGTCCGCGCTGCCGATGCGGACGGCGTCGATCTGCACGCCCGGCACTGTCCCGAGTGCCTGATTGACCGCGTTGATGCAGTGTCCGCAGCTCATGCCTTCGATATGTAGTGTCGCCTGCTTCACGGCTTCCCCCTAGAGAGTGAGTGAGACCAGTCTACATAGGGGGGTGGGGTATGTCAAGCCGCTCGCTTCATGCGACTTCGCCGACGGCAGCGACTGCCGCGGCGCGGGGTGCCGCGAGCCGGCGGACCAGGAAGGCCACGAGCAGCAGCACGCCGAACATGCAGACGACCACTGGGCCCGTCGGCAGGTCGTAATGGAACGAGACCCAGAGCCCCGCGGCGGAGGCGGCCGCGCCGGCGAGCCACGCGATGAGGGCGAGCGCCCCCTGCCGCCGGGTGAACTGAAAGGCGATGGACGCTGGGACCACGAGGAACGAGAAGACCAGCAGCACGCCGGCGATCGGGACCGAGAAGGTGATCACGATGCCGAACGAGAGATAGAACAGGAAATCCCACCAGCGAATGCTCCAGCCGTTGGCCAGCGCGACCTCGGGCTGGAACGAAATCGTGAGAAAGCGTTTGCGCATGATCCAGTGGAACAGCCCGATGACGGCGTACACGCCGGCCAGCCGGGCGATCACCGGCCAGGTCACCCAGAGCAGACTGCCGACGAGGATGTCCTTGATCGCCTCGCCGCCGCGCGGGGTGCGGTCGGCGACGAGGATCGCCGCCGCCGATGCGACGACGTACACGATCCCGATGATCGCCTCGTGGGGGACGCGGCCCCGGTGATCGGTCCGGGTGAGCGCGAACAGGGCGGCGCCGAGCGAGGTGAACCCCAGGGCGTAGGCAAAGGAGGCGGTCGAGTCAGGCTGGCTGCCGGCGAGCACCGCGACGGTGGAGCCCAGTGCCGCCATCTGGGCCAGCGAGAGATCCACGAAGATCACCTCGCGCGCGATGACGTGCAGGCCGAGGTAGGAGTGGATCGCCACGATGACGAGGCAGGCCACCAGCGGTGGCAGAAACAGACTCAGATCCATCAGGAGGCTCCCGACTTGAAGGCGGCGGTAAGGCCGTTCATCCAGGTGTTCATCAGGTCGAAATAGGTGTTGACGCCAGGGGCACCGTTGGTATTCTCGGGGACGATCACGGCCCGGGCACCGGTCCGCTCGGCCACCTGACGGATCTGGTTCCGGTCGAAGTAGTTGGACGCGAACAGCACCGGGATGTGCCGCTGCTTCATCAGCGCAATGACATCCTGCACGTGCCTGGGGGTCGGCGGGATGCCGGGCTTGGCCTCGATGTACTCGGCGCAGCTCACCTGGAAGCGATGGCTGAAGTACGCCCACTCCTTGTGGTAGCAGGCGATCTCCCTACCCCGGAATACCTCGCCCTGCTTGAGCCATCCGCCCAGCCGGTTCGCGAGTGGCTTGCCCTGGTACTGCTGCTTGGCGAGGAAGTCGGAGAGCTTGTCGCTCTGGAGCAGGCTGGCGGCGGTGGACGGCGTGAGGATCTGCACCAGCTCGGCGCCCATGGTGGCCTCGAGCACCCGGCGCTCGAAGTCCTGCTCCCGCTGGGCGAAGAACTGCGCGTCGGCCGAGGCCACGCGCTGCAGCCCGGTCAGAATGTTCCGCGCGATGATGATCGCGTTGAGCGGGTCGGTGTGGATGTGCGGGTTGCCGTCCTGGTGGATGTCGCCCTCGGAGCGGCTGAGCGAGGTGGGAATCTCGAGGAGCTGGATGCCGGTGTACGCGGTGACGTAGCCCGGCCCGCCCTCGGACACCTTGCGATTGTTGGCGCGGTCGATGAGCGCGGGCACCCACAGCTCCAGGTCGAGTCCGGTGGTGACGAACACATCGGCATTGCGGAGAATGGCGACGAAACTGGGCTTGGGCTGCACGAAGTGGGGGTCCTCGTCGCCCTGGGCGATCGACGTGACGCTGCCACGCTCGCCCACGATCTCACGGGCGATGGCCCCGTAGGTGGTCAGACTCGTCACCACCCGGACCGGCGGGGCAGTCGGCCCCCCGGCAAGAAATACCAGTGCGGCGATCAGCATCGGATCATCCTCTCAGTAGGTCTCATGCCGGTGCGGGCCCATCGCCCACACGGCCTGCGCGGTCAGGATATTGTGGCTGCCCTCCAGATCGGTCCGGCGATGTTCGGCCTCAAGCCGGAGATAGACGAATTCACTCTGCCACCAGGTGACGTTCGGCGTTATGCGCCACTCGGTGTTCGCGGGTCCGCGAGGAGCCTCGACCCAATCGTAGCGCGCGCCGAAGACCCAGCGGCGGCTGGTGCGCGCCTGCAGGTCCACGAACGTGCCGTAGCGGTTGGTGGTGAGGCCCGCCTCGGTAGCGTGCAGGCGGTAGCCCTCGGCGCGAACCGTGACGTCGCGACGGGTGCCCGCCTCGGGCGGCCGCCAGGTGAAGCGGACGTCAAGGCCCGCGAGCCGGCTCCGCACTCCGGCATCGTCGTTATTGCCACCGACGCCGGTGAGGCCGAGCTGCGCGTAGGTGCTCCGGCTCAACTGCCAGAAATTCTGAATGCGGCCCAGCAGCATGGGCTGGTGCCCGCCGGCGACGAGCGGGTCGCTTTCCGCCGTCGTGCCCTGAAGCCAGACCTCGTGCGTGCCGCCGGCGAGCGAGACCGGCAGCGCGGTGGACAGCGAAAGCCCGACGCCGGTGAGCCCTTCCTCGCCGAGGAAGCGCTGATAGACCAGCGGATACTCGGTCTCGGGGAGGGCGTGAAGGTGCCAGCGATTCAGGTCGCCAAGTTGCTGGCGGAACTTGCCGACGTCCGCTCTGATCCGGCCGGGGAGACCGGTCCAGTAGACGTAGCCTTCCTCGACCCCGACCCCTTCCTCCTCGAAGGTGAGGAAGATCTTGGTATTGGAATAGGGATCCAGCGTCGACTGAAACGCAAACTCGAACTCCCGCGCCACCGCGTTGTCGCGCTGCCGCCCCTCTCGCGCGACGAGGCGGATATCGCCGGTGGCGCTGATTTCTGGGTTGAGGGCGGATCCGTTGCGCTGACGACCCACGAACTCGGTGCGCGGGCGCGGCGTGGTGTCGCCGGGGGCGGGTGCGGGAGTCGCGCCACCGCCGGCCGCAGCCGCCGCCGCTCGGAGGGCGGCGAGATCGTCCTTGG
>JACDDX010000030.1 GCA_013816685.1 Gemmatimonadales bacterium | reverse complement strand
TGGGCGCCTGCGGCTTCGCGACGCCGATCCTGATCGACGACGATTTCATCGAGAGCGTCACTCCCGCGACGGTGCCGGCCCTTCTGGAGAGATATCGCTGATGGGCTTTCCGCACCCGAGCCATCCGAAGGAAACGGTGCTGCTCTCCAGGTACTTCGGGGACGCCGAAGCGCGCACGTACGACGGCTGGGTAGCGCGGGGCGGCTACGAGGCGCTCCGAAAAGCGCTCGCGATGACGCCCGAGGTCCTGATCGAGGAGATCAAGGCGTCGGGGCTGCGCGGACGTGGCGGCGCGGGCTTTCCGACCGGTCTCAAGTGGTCGCTGATGCCGAAGCCCGATGGCCGGCCCCGCTACCTCGTCTGTAACGCCGACGAATCCGAGCCAGGCACCTTCAAGGACCGGGAAATCCTTCGCTGGACGCCGCACCAGCTCCTCGAAGGCTGCGCCATTGCCGCGCACGCAATCGGGGCCGAGCGGATCTACATCTACATCCGTGGCGAGTTCACCGAGCCGCTCAAGGTGATGCGCGCGGCGGTGGAGGAGGCGACGGCACGCGGCGCGCTGGGCTCGAACGCGCTCGGCAGCGGCCGGCGGATCGACGTCGTGCTGCATCGCGGGGCCGGCGCCTACATCTGCGGCGAAGAGACCGCGATGTTGAATTCCATCGAGGGGCGTCGCGGCAACCCGCGCATCAAGCCGCCCTATCCGGCGCAGGCCGGCGTGTTCGGCATGCCGACGACGATCAATAACGTCGAAACGCTCGCCGCCGTGCCGCACATCGTCACTCGCGGCGCCGCGTGGTACAAAGGCCTCTGCCTCGGCAACCCGAAGAGCACCGGCACCAAGCTGATCTCGATCTGCGGCCACATTCAGCGGCCCGGCAACTACGAAGTGACGATGGGCACACCTGTCAAGGAAATTCTGTACGATATGGCCGGTGGGCCGCTCGAGGGTCGCGAGTTCAAGGCGATCATCCCCGGCGGCAGCTCGGTGCCGATCATGACGCGCGAGGAGGCGGAGTCCGCGCTCTTCGACTACGAGGGCATCGTCGAGAAGGGCTCGATGCTGGGCTCCGCGGGTATGATCGTCATGGACGACTCCACCGACATGGTCTACCAGATCTGGCGGCTGGCCCGGTTCTATGCCCACGAGTCCTGCGCCCAGTGTACCCAGTGCCGCGAAGGCACGGCGTGGACCACGAAGGTTCTCGAACGCATCCTGGCCGGGAAGGGCCGGGCGGAAGACTTCCAGCTCCTGCTCGACCTCTCGGAGAACATGACGGGCAAGACCATCTGCGTGCTCAGCGATTCCTGCGCGGCGCCGGTCGTGAGCGGAATCAAGAAGTTCCGCCACGAATTCGAAGCCTACATCCAGGGCGCCCGCGAGCCCGCGATGGTGGCGGTCTGATCCGTCCCACGATCGAGGCACCCCGATGGCCGACGAGCTCGTCAACGTAACGATCGAGGGCGTCGCCCTGGCCGTACCGAAGGGCACGACCGTGATCGAGGCCGCCAAGCGGGCTGGCATCCTGGTCCCGCACTACTGCTACCACCCGTCGCTGTCCTCGCCGGCCGTCTGCCGCATGTGTCTGGTCGAGGTGGAAAAGGCGCCCAAGCTGCTGCCGGCCTGCGTCACCACCGTCGCCGAAGGGCAGGTGGTGCACGTGAACAGTGCCGCGGCGAAGAAGGCGCGGGAGGGCGTGCTCGAGTTCCTGCTCATCAACCATCCGCTCGACTGCCCGATCTGCGACCAGGCCGGCGAGTGCGAGTTGCAGGATTACGTGTTCCAGGAGGGTCGCCCTCGCACCCGCTACGCGGAGTTCGCCAAGCGGTACAACCCGGTCGAGGACTTCGGGCCCGACATCCTCTACGTCCCCAACCGCTGCATCCTCTGCACCCGGTGCGTGCGCTTCATGGAGGAGGTCGCGGAGGAGCCGGTGCTCAACGTTTCCGAGCGCGGGGACCGCGCCTATATCGGTATTTCGCAGCGGCAGGCGCTCGACCACCCCTGGGCCGGCAACGTGGTCGATCTCTGTCCGGTCGGGTCGCTGCTCTCGAAGGATTTTCTGCACAAGGCGCGGGCGTGGGATCTCGACAAGGCCGCCAGCATCTGCCCCGGTTGCACCCAGGGCTGCAACATCAGCATCGACACCCGCGATGACGTGGTGGTGCGGATTCGGCCGCGGCCCAACCTCGAGGTGAACCGTCACTTCATCTGCGATTATGGCCGCTCGAACTACCGCTGGCTCAACCGCGGTGACCGGGTCGAGGCGCCGCTGGTGCGGGAGGGCGATCGCTACGTCGCAACCGACTGGGACACCGCTTTCACCCGCCTGCAGCAGATTCTCGATGGCGCCTCGGGCGCCGCGGTGCTGCTCGCGTCGGGCCGGGCGTCCACCGAATCGCTCGGACTGGTGCGCCGCATGCTGGAGGGTTTCGCGCTGAGTGCCGCGGTCCAGGTGCCGATCGGCGAGGAAGCCCCGCTGCCCGGCATCCCCGGGCTCGCACTCCGACGCGAGCGGGCGCCCAACCTGCTCGGCGCCGAGTGGCTCGGCTACGACCGTGACTGGGATGCGGCGATGCGCGCGGTCGGTGACGCAGCGGTGGTCGTGGTGCTGGACGCCGACCTGACGGAGCCCGAGCTGGCTACGCTCACCGGAGCGTCGGGTGTCGTGATCCTCCTCGCCACGGTCGCATCGACGAGCGTGGCCCGGGCGGAGCTGGTGCTGCCGGTGACGACGATGGCGGAGGAGCATGGCACCTACGTCAATCGTGATGGCCGGATCCAGCGCTTCGAACAGGCCAAGGCGCCGCCCGGCATGGCGCGGCCGGCCTGGTGGATCGCCGGCGAGGTGCTCGAGGGACCCGGATCCGATGCTAGCGCGCCGTCCACCGCCGCCGAGGCGTTCGAGCTGGTGGCCGAGCACTGGCCCGGGTTCGAAGGGGTGAGCTATGGGGACATCGGCTTCGCTGGGCGGCTGCTGACTCCGGCGATGGCGCCGTCGCCCTCGGAGGCGGCGCGATGAATCCCGAGCTCAAAGGGTTCATCCTCCTGAGCGTGCTCAAGATGCTGTTCGTCTTCACGGTCATCATGGTGGGTGTCGCGCTGCTGACGCTCATGGAGCGGAAGGTCAGCGCCTGGATGCAGAACCGGATGGGACCGAACCGGGTCGGCCCCGGCGGGCTGCTGCAGCCGGCCGCCGACGGGCTCAAGAACATTCTCAAGGAAGAGACGTATCCGGCGCTCGCCAACCGCACCCTGTTCCTCCTCGCGCCGGCGCTGTCGTTCATTCCGGCGCTGCTGCTGTCGGCGGTGATCCCGTTCGCCGCACCGCTCCCGCTCGACTTCGACGTCGGCGTCGGACCGCTGGGGCGCTTCGCCTATCACGGCCGGATGCCGATGGTCGTCGCCGACCTGCCGATCGGCTTCCTCTTCGTGCTGGCGATCAGCTCCATGGGCGTCTACGGCATCGCGCTCGCCGGCTGGTCGAGCAACAGCAAGTACGCGCTCCTCGGCGGCCTGCGCGCCTGCGCCCAGATGATCAGCTACGAGGTGGCCATGGGACTGAGCCTCATCCCCGTGCTGCTCCTCTCCGGCGACGTCAGTCTCGGCGCGATCATCGCCAATCAGCAGGCCGGGCTCTGGTATGTGGCGCCGCTCTTCTTCTCGTTCTTCGTCTTTCTGATCTCGGGCTTCGCGGAAACGAACCGCCTGCCATTCGATCTGCCAGAAGCGGAATCGGAGCTGATCGCGGGCTACCATACCGAGTACAGCGCGATGAAGTTTTCCTTCTTCTTCATCGCCGAGTACGCCAACGTCGTGACGGTCTGCGCCATGGTGACGACCCTCTTCTTCGGGGGATGGGACATCCCATTCACCCACTGGGATGAGCGCGGCGGCCTGCTGCAGACGCTGCTCACCGCCGGCTTCTTCGTGGTCAAGCTTATGTTCTGGATCTTCTTCGTCATGTGGATCCGCTGGACGCTGCCGCGCTTCCGCTATGACCAGCTCATGGCGCTGGGCTGGAAGGTGCTCATGCCCCTGGCGCTGGCGTACATCATGGTAATCTGCGTCTCGATGTATGTCGTGGAACACCCGCTCGGCGTCGCCAGCCCCGTCCTGCGGTCGCTGGCGCTGGCCGCGGTCAACCTGGTAGGCATCGTGCTCGTCTTCGGATTCATCGATCGCGGGGCGCTGCTCAGCGGCTCCGGGCGCCGGCGGTCCGCAGCGCCTCGGCTCCGGCGCGCGGCCTGACCCGTCCGGAAAAGAAAGCAATGGCAATCGGCGTCAAGGTAATGAAGCGGCCCGAACGCGAAGTGAGCTACGTCCGCGCCACCCTCAAGGGTATGGCGCTGACGTTTCGGCACATGTTCCGCACCCGCGTCACCATGGAGTACCCGGAGGAGAAGAGCACCCGGGACGATCGGGGCGCGTGGGCGATTTCTCCGCGGTGGCGCGGCACCCATCGCATGCTCACCGACGAGCAGGGCCGTTCCAAGTGCGTCGCCTGCGGGCTTTGTCCGCAGGTGTGCCCCGCCAACTGCATCAAGCTGGTGCCGGGCGAGGACGAACAGGGCAACCGCTACCCGCTCATTTACGAGATCGACGAGTTCCGCTGCGTCTTCTGCGGGTACTGCCAGGAAGTGTGCCCGGAAGAGGCGATTCACGTGGGGGTACACTACGAGAACGCTGAATACGGCCGCGACCGTTTCGTCTACGACCTGGAGCGCCTCTCGAGCCAGACTCATCCGGTCTCCACCCTGTGGGACCCCACCGACCCCAAAGGTGAGTAGATGACGGAGGTCGTCTTCTACGTCTTCGCCACGATCGCGGTGGTCTCGGCCGCGCTCTGCATTCTGCAGCGGAGTGCGGTGTCGGCGGCGCTCTGGCTCGTCACCACGATGTTCTCGCTGGCCGGCATCTACGTCCTGCTGGGCGCCCAGTTCATCGCGGCGGTCCAGGTGCTGGTCTACGCCGGTGCGGTCATGGTGCTCTTCCTCTTCGTGATCATGCTGCTCAACATCGGGCACTCGACGCCCGATCTGCGGGGATCGTCGATGGTCGGCGCCACGGTCGTGGTCGTGGGACTGCTGGTCGTGGAGCTTGCCACGCTCTGGCGCTACACCCCCCGTCGCCTGGCGGCCGAGATTACCGGGACACCGCTCGCCAATCCGGCGGCACTGTTCGCGGCGGGGCAGGCGGCGCAGCAGGAGACGGCGGCGCGAGGGGTCGTCGGCGGCGTGGCCGCGCCGCTGTTCCAGCAGTATCTGGTTCCGTTCGAAGCGACTTCCGTCCTCCTGCTCTCGGCGATCGTGGGCGCGGTGGTCCTCGCCAAGCGGAAGGTCTGACATGCTGCTCGGACCCTCGCTCGCGCTCTCGGCCATCCTCTTCAGTCTGGGCGTCGCGGGCGTGCTGCTCCGGCGCAACGCGATCGTGCTGTTCATGTGCATCGAGCTGATGCTCAATGCCGTCAATCTCACCTTCGTGGCGCTGAGCCGGCTATACGGTGCCGGTGGTTACGTGATGGTCTTCTTCGTCATGACCGTCGCCGCCGCCGAGGCGGCCGTCGGGCTCGCGATCATCCTGGCCATCTTCCGCCACGAGCAATCGGTGGATCTCGAGAACATCAACCTGCTCAGGGGCTGATGCCCGTTCATCTGGTCTGGCTCACGGTTGCCTTCCCGCTGCTGGGCTTCCTCGTGAACGGTGCGCTCGCCTTCGCCCGGCCGAATGCCAGGCGGGCGGTCAGTGTTGCCGGCGTCGGCAGCCTGGTCGCGTCGTTTGTGGTTTCGCTCGGCATCTTCCTCACGGTACGCTCCGCCCACATCGTCGAGCCGGAGATCGTGAAGCTGTGGGCCTGGCTGCCGGTCGATCGGTTTCACATCGACATCGCCTTCCAGGTGGACCCGCTCGCAGCCGTGATGCTGCTGGTCGTGACCGGGGTCGGCAGCCTGATCCACCTGTTCAGCGTCGGCTACATGCAGGAGGACGCGGGCTACGCGCGGTACTTCGCCTACCTCAACCTGTTCATCGTGTTCATGCTGGTGCTGGTGCTGGGCTCGAGCCTGCCGGTCCTGTTCATCGGCTGGGAAGGCGTGGGGCTCTGCTCCTACCTGCTGATCGGGTTCTGGTTCTCCGACACCGCCAACGCGAGCGCCGGCAAGAAGGCGTTTCTGATGAACCGGATCGGCGACTTCGGCGTGCTGATCGCGATGTTCCAGCTCTGGACCACCCTGGGCACGCTGGAGTTCGTCGGCATCGCCCGCGAGGCGCCGCGGCTGCTGCAGCCTGGGGGCACCGCGGTCACCCTGATCACCCTGTTCCTCTTCCTCGGGTGCACCGGCAAATCGGCGCAGATCCCACTCTACACCTGGCTGCCGGACGCCATGGCGGGCCCGACCCCGGTCTCCGCGCTCATCCATGCCGCCACGATGGTGACGGCCGGCGTCTACCTGGTGGCGCGCACCAACGTGCTGTTCGCCATGGCGCCGGCGACGAGCACGCTCATCGCCGGAGTCGGCGCGCTGACCGCGCTCTTCGCCGCGTCGATCGGGCTCCGGCAGTACGACATCAAGAAGGTGCTGGCCTATTCCACCGTTTCCCAGCTGGGGTACATGTTCGTGGGCGTGGGGACGGGGGTGTTCGTCAGCGGACTGTTTCACCTCGTCACCCATGCCTTCTTCAAGGCGCTCCTGTTCCTCGGCGCCGGCAGCGTGATTCATGCGATGCATCACGCCTACCACGCCTCGCATTCTCACGATGACGCGCAGGACATGCGCAACATGGGCGGGCTGAGGAGCTACCTGCCGAAGACCTGGGTACTGATGTGGATCGCCACGCTGGCCATTGCGGGCGTGCCGCCGTTCTCCGGCTTCTTCTCGAAGGACGAAATTCTGACCGCCGCCTTTGTCCGCGGGGCTGACAATCCCTGGTACTACCTGTTCTACGCGATGGGACTCGCGGCCGCGTTCGCGACGGCGTTCTACATGGCGCGGCTCATGGTGATGACGTTCCACGGCGAGAACCGGAGCGGCGCGGCCGCCCGCGAGCATCTGCACGAGCCCGGCGCGATCATGACCGGCCCGCTCATCGTACTCGGCGTGTTGAGCGCGCTGGGGGGCATCCTGAACGTCCCCGCCGCGCTCGGCGGCCACCACGCGCTGGCGGGCTGGCTCCGGCCGGTGTTCGCGCCGAGCGCCGGCTACCTCCAGGTCGAGGAGCTGCGTGGCAGCACCGAATATCTGCTGATCGCCGCCGCGGTGCTGGCCGGTGTCGCCGGGCTGGTGCTCGGGTATCGGGCGACGCTGAACAGCCGGCTGCTTCCGGCGCGGGAGGCGCTCCCCGACACCGGCTTCGCGCGGGTGCTGGCCAACAAGTATTACGTCGACGAGGCCTACGACCGGGTGATCGTCAGGCCGGTCGTCGGTTTCTCGCGCTCGGTGCTCTGGCGCTTCTTCGATCAGGGACTGGTGGACGGCCTGCTGGTGAACGGCTCGGCGCGGCTCTTCCGTGGCGTCGGCTGGCTCGGCAGCCAACTCCAGACCGGACAGGTCGGATTCTACGTGCTGTTCTTCGCCGTGGGCGCCGTCTGGATCCTTCACGTGCTCCTCGGATAACCGGCCATGGAACAGTTCTTCTCGCCCATCCTGGCCGCCATCGGGTACAACCGCTGGATACTCCACGTGCTGCTGATCCTGCCGCTGGTGGGCGCGATCGGCATCCTGGTCGCGCCCGGCTCCTGGGCCCGCTGGTTCACCCTGGTGGTGGCGGGCCTCGAGTTCTTCCTGGCACTGGGTCTCTGGTTCGCCTTCGACCCGTCGAACGGCGGCATCCAGTTCGAGTCTCAGGTGGACTGGATCCGGGGCTGGGGCGTGAGCTACCACATCGGCATCGACGGCATCTCGCTCTTCATGGTGCTGCTCGCGACCGGCATGATGCCGCTGCTCGTCTGGGGAAGCTGGCACTCGATCCAGGTGCGGCGCCGAGGATATTACGCGCTGCTGCTCGCGCTCAAATCGGCGATGATCGGCGTCTTCATCTCGCTCGATCTGTTCCTGTTCTACTGCTTCTGGGAGCTGCTGCTGATTCCGATGTACTTTCTCATCGGCGTGTGGGGCAGCAGCAACCGGCTCTACGCGGCGACCAAGTTCGTGCTGTACACCTTCTCCGGCTCGCTGCTGATGCTGGTGGCCATCGTGGCGATGGTCTGGACGGTGGGACGGGCGACCGGCACCTACTCGTTCTCCTATGACCACCTGCTCGCCAACCGCGACGCCCTGGCGGGACAGGCGCCCTGGCTCTTCACGGCCTTCGCCCTCGCCTTTGCGGTCAAGGTCCCGATCTTTCCGTTCCACACCTGGCTGCCCGACGCGCACGTCGAAGCGCCGACCGCGGGCAGCGTCGACCTCGCGGTGATCCTGCTCAAGATGGGAACCTACGGCTTTCTCCGGTTCGCGATCCCGCTGTTCCCGGCGTTCGCCCTGAGTCCCGCCGTCTCCGCGGTTTTCGTGGTGCTGGCGGTGACCGGCATCCTCTACGCCGCGCTGGTCTCCATGGTGCAACCCGATCTCAAGAAGCTGGTCGCGTACTCCTCGGTGAGCCATCTGGGTTTCGTCATGCTCGGCATCTGGGGCAGCACCGTCCAGAGCGTCCAGGGTGCGATCATGGTGATGATCGCGCACGGGGTGTCGACCGGGTGCCTCTTCTTCCTCATCGGCATGCTGTACGATCGCCGGCATACCCGGCTCATCGCCGACTACGGCGGGATCGCGCGGGTGGCGCCGATCCTCACGACCGCGTTCGTGATCACCGCGTTCGCGTCCATCGGGCTGCCCGGGCTGAACGGCTTCATCGGTGAGTTCCTGGTGCTTCTGGGCAGCTATGCGCGCTTCCCGGTCGCGGTCGGCATCGCCACGATCGTCATCGTGTTCGCGGCCGCCTATCTGCTCTGGGCGGTGCAGCGGGTCTTCTTCAGCCCCCTGGTCCACGAGGCCAACCGGACCCTGCGCGATGTGGACCTCAGGGAGCTGGCGGTGCTGGTACCGCTGGTCGGGTCCATGATCTGGATGGGCGTATACCCCAATCCGTTCCTCCGCCGGACCGAGGCGGCCAGCCGCCGGTACATCGAGATGGTGTCGCCCCACCTGCCACCACTCGCGCACGAGGCCGGTGTCATCCGCCAGGAGGCCGCGCGGTGAACCTCGATACCCACACACCCATCGGGGCCGCGCTCGCGCTGCTGCCGGAGCTGGTGCTCACGGCCTGGTCGCTGGTCGTCCTGCTCGTCGTCGCCTGGCGTCACACGACCGAGCGCGACAGCCAGCTCGCCGGCTGGCTCTCCTTCGTCGGGGTGGCGCTCTCGGGCGTGGCGCTCTGGTGGTTGTGGAGCCACGACGCGCGCTCCGATGGCGTGCCCCACATGATCGCGCTCGACGAGTTCCGCTACGCGTCCGCGGCGCTGATCCTCGGCATCACCGGCGCCACGACGCTGCTGTCGATCCGCTACCTGACCCGTCAGCGCCTGCTCGCGCCCGAGTATCACTGCCTGGTGCTCTTCGCCGCGGTCGGCATGCTGCTCATGGCCGCGGCGTCCGATCTCATCATGGTCTTCCTCGGGCTTGAGGTGATGTCGGTGTCGGTGTACGTGCTGGCCGGCTTCGACCGGTTCCGGCGCTCGTCGGCCGAGGCAGCGCTCAAGTACTTCCTGATCGGGGCGTTCGCGTCCGGGTTTCTGCTGTACGGCATCGCCCTGATCTGGGGCGCGACCGGGCAGACCAACCTCACGCTCATCGCGGCCCAGCTCACCGGCGCCCCGACGACGCTCCTGCTGCGGCTCGGGCTGGGCATGCTGCTGATCGGATTCGCGTTCAAGGTCTCCGCGGTGCCCTTCCATATGTGGGCCCCCGACGTCTACGACGGGTCGCCGACCCCCATCACCGGCTTCATGGCGACGGGCGTCAAGGCGGCGGCGTTCGTGGCCCTGGTGCGGGTGCTGAACGAGGGATTTCCCTCGGCGAAGGAGCTGTGGCAGCCGATCATCGGCGCCCTTGCGGTGGCGACGATCCTGTTCGGCAACATCGTCGCGCTGGCGCAGGACTCCCTCAAGCGCATGCTCGCCTACAGCTCGGTCGCGCACGCGGGGTATATCCTCGTGGCCGTCTGGGCCGGCACCCCGTTCGGGTCGGGTGCGGTGCTCTTCTACCTGGCCTCCTACTGCATGGCGACGATTGGCAGCTTCGGCATGGTCGCCGCAGTGGAGCACGTGGGCTCCCGGACCGTGCTCATCGACGACCTCGAAGGACTCTTCGAGAAGCGGCCCTGGGGCTCGCTGTCGCTCGCGATCTGTCTGCTGTCGCTGCTCGGCTTTCCCGCCACCTTCGGCTTCGTCGGCAAGTGGTACCTGATCGCCTCGGCACTCCGTGAAGGGCACTGGATCCTGCCGGTGGCCACGGTGATCGGCAGCGCGATCTCGGCCGGTTACTACCTTCCGGTCGTGACCGCGATGACCTTCAAGCCCGAGCGCTCGGTCGATGCGCACCGGCAGGTGGCGTTCTCCCGGGCGAGCAAGGCCATCGTGGCGGCGGTGGTCGGTGCGACCATCCTGTTCGGCATCTGGCCGACACCAGTGCTCGACGGCGCACTCGCGAGCGCCCGGTCGCTGACCAATCTCGTGAGTGGCATGGCGGAGCGGTGAGCAGCCGGTGAACGTCCCCAGGTCGATCTTCCGGCAGTACGACGTCCGCGGCATCGTCGATCGCGAGCTGACGCCGGCATTCGCCCGGGCGCTGGGCCGGGCGTTCGCGAGCGAGGCGTGGTCCCGGCTGGGCCGGGCGCCGGTCATCGCGGTCGGCCGCGACAACCGGCCCTCGGGGCCGGCGCTGTCCGAGGGCGTCCGGCTCGGAATCGTGGACGCAGGCGGCACCGCGCTGGATGTCGGCATGCTGCCGACGCCGGCGCTCTACTTCGGAGTGTTCGCGCTCCAGGCCGACGGTGGGATTCAGGTCACGGGGTCACACAATCCGCCCGAGTTCAATGGCTTCAAAATGGTGCTGGGGGGCGAGGCGTTTCATGGCGACGAGATCCTCGATCTGTGGGAGGTCATCACCGTCGAGCGGTGGCGCACGGGTGACGGGAAGGAGACGGCCGACAGCTCCGTGCTGCAGCGCTATCGGGACGGCATCATCAGCCGGCACCGGCTCGAGCGACCGGTGACGGCGGTGGTCG
>JACDDX010000322.1 GCA_013816685.1 Gemmatimonadales bacterium | reverse complement strand
ATATTCCTTGAGCACGTCATTCTGCACCGTCCCCGTCAGTGCGCTCCGTGCGATGCCCTGCTCCTCGCCGGCTACGACGTACATCGCGAGCAGCGTCGCCGCGGTCGCGTTGATCGTCATCGAGGTTGAGACCCGGTCGAGCGGAATGCCGCGGAACAGATCGGCGAGATCGTCGACCGTGTCGATCGCGACGCCCACCCGGCCCACCTCGCCGTCGGCCATCGGATGATCGGAGTCGTAGCCCATCTGCGTCGGCAGATCGAAGGCGGTCGAGAGGCCCATCTGGCCGGCGTCGAGCAGTGCCCGGAACCGGGCATTGGTCTCTTCCGCCGTCCCGAAGCCGGCGTACTGGCGCATCGTCCAGAGCCGCCCGGCATACATCGTCGCGTGGATGCCGCGGGTGAACGGGAAGTTGCCCGGCTCCGCGAGCTCGGCCGCCGGATCGCCCACCAAGTCGCCCGGACCGTAGGCGCCGGGTCGGTGGGCGCTCAGCCGAGCGGTCACAGCGCGGGCTGCGCGATCGGGCCGCTGGCGCGCTGGGCCACGCGCCGGAGCGTGTCGGCGACGAAGCCGACGTCCTCGCGCGAGCCGATGACGAGCGGGACCCGCTGATGCAGGTTCAGCGGCACGATGTCGAGAATTCGATTCATCCCGTCGGTCGCCGACCCCTGCGCCTGCTCGGCGATGAACGCCATGGGCGAGGCCTCGTACAGGAGCCGGAGCTTGCCATCGGGGTTCCGAGCATCGGCCGGATAGAGAAAGACGCCGCCGGTGATCAGGTTCCGGTGGAAGTCCGCCACCAGTGACCCGATGTAGCGGCTGTTCTTCGGCGCCACGACGTCGGGGGTGTCCCCCTTGAGGCCGCGCACCGCCGTCTGGGTTCCCTTGTCCCACCGCCCGAAGTTGCTCTCGTTCACGCTGTAATATTTCCCGATCCTCGGCGTCACGATGCGCTCGTGGCTCAGCAGGAACTCGCCGATGGTGGGATCCAGCGTGAAGCCGTGCACACCCTGTCCGGTGGTGTACACCAGCATGGTGCTCGAGCCGTACATGACGTAGCCGGCGGCCACCTGCGTGCAGCCCGGCTGCAGCACGTCGGCCGAGGTGCCGCGGCCGTCGATGCTGCGCCGCCGGTGAATGCTGAAGATGGTGCCGACCGCGGAATTGACGTCGATATTGGAGGAGCCGTCGAGCGGGTCGAACAGCACGGCGTACTTTCCGGCCTCGTACTCGGTCGGGACCGGAATGATGTCCTCGTCCTCCTCCGACCCCATGACGCACACCCGGCCGGTATGCTTGAGACAGTTCTTGATCGTCTCGTTGGCGAACACGTCGAGCTTCTGCTGCTCCTCGCCCTGCACGTTCTGCGCGCCGGCGGTGCCGAGGATGTTGACCAGCCCTGCCCGGCGGATGGCCGCCGCGATGAGCTTGGCGGCGAGGGCGATGTCGTAGAGGAGACTGGACAGCTCGCCGGTGGCAGCGGGATACTGGTCCTCCTGCTCGTTGATGAACCGGTCGATGGTGGTGACCGAGGTCTGCATGCGCCTCCCTGGTGGACCCGCTAGTTGACGTCGAACTCGGCACGCCCATCCCGGGTGAGCACCGTCATCTGCCGGCCGTCGGTGGTGACCGTGACGGTGCCGTCGCGATCGGTGCGCCAGACCCGGGTGCCCGCGCGCGTCAGCCGGGCGACCGCTTCGGGCGTCGGATGACCGTAGCGGTTGCCCCGCCCCACCGAAATGACCGCCGCCCGGGGCCGCAACCTGCTGAGCCAGAGATCGGAGCTGCTGCCCCGGCTGCCGTGGTGGCCCACCTTGAGGAGATCCACCGGGCGGAGCCGGGGCGCCATCAGCGATTCCGCGGGAAACCCGGCGTCCCCCGCGAATATCGCCTGGAAGCTCCCGTACTCGACGAGCAGGACCAGGGAGTCCTCGTTGAGATCTTCGCCCCACTCGGCCCAGGACGGTGCCGGATGCAGTACCGAAAAGCGAACCCCGTCCAGCGCGAATTGGTCACCCGGACGGCCGGCCCGCCAGCGGATCGCCTTGGCACCGAGGCGGTCGAGCAGACTGGTGTAAAGAGGATCGGCGGTCATCTCGCCCGGTTCCAGCACGACCGCGGCTGGAATGCGGTCGAGCACGGCGGCAAGGCCGCCGAGATGATCCAGGTGCGCGTGGGACAGTACCGCCACCGCCAGCCGCCGGGCGCCGTGCCGCAACAGGAACGGTGCGACGACCGCGCGCCCGGCGTCGCGCCGCTCGTCCCGGGGACCGGCATCGATCAGCACCCAGTGACCGCCCGGCGTGCGGATGACCGCCGCATCGCCCTGGCCTACATCGAGAAAATGTAACGCGAGAGCGGAGGGCTCGTCAGCCGAAGCGGGCCGCGCGGACCAGAGCAGTACGGCCCAGAGACCAGCGGCAACGGCCCAGGTCCAGCGGCGCAGCGCTTCGCGGAGCGGGTTGTCGGCGCCC
>JACDDX010000321.1 GCA_013816685.1 Gemmatimonadales bacterium | reverse complement strand
ATCCAGAGGCTCACCGCGACCAGGAGGGCCGCGGCGACAATCACCGCTTCCACGCCACCGCCGACGATCGGCATGTCATCCCCTCCGGAGGAGTTCGACTCTGCGTTCCCGGTCCCGCTTGCGCAGGACCAGCGGCAGGACCAGCATTCGATGCGATCCTTCCCCACTCATCGGCTTTCCGGAGTCGTCATGCGCGCTCGCCTTGCGGCGGTGCGACCGCTCGCCATCGCGCTCGTCCTGACCGCCCCCTTATCGGCACAAGCGTCGGCGGCAGCGCACGTGGCGGCTGGCGTGGCGGCGGTGACGGCGCGTGCACCAGGGCGTGCGCTGGCGCAGTTCCAGGCGGCGACGGCGCTCGACCCGGTGAACTTCCAGGCGAACTGGCGCGCCGCGATGGCGCTGATCGACCTTGGCCAGCGCACTCCCGATTCGGTCCGGAGCGCCCCGCGCGATTCGCTCTATGCGGAGGCCGAGCGATATGCCCGACGCGCAGTGGCCGCGAGCCCCGACAGTGCCGACGGGCATTTCGCGCTCGCCGTTGCCGTCGGACGCGCCTCGCTGAGCGCGGGCAAGAAGGCCCGAATCCGGCGCGCCGGCGTAGTGCGCACCGAGGCACTTCGAGCGCTCTCGATCAATCCCCGCCATGAGGGCGCCTACCATGTCCTCGGACGCTGGAACGCCGAGGTGATGCGGCTGTCCGGCTTCAGCCGCTTCGTGGCGAAGGGATTTCTCGGTGGCGCTGTGCTCGGGCGGGCGTCATGGCAGGAGGCGGTCGACGACATGCAGCGCGCGGTGCAGCTCAACCCGCGCCGGATCACGCATCGGCTCGATCTGGCTGGAATCTACGCCGACCAGAAGCTGTACCCGGCCGCTCGCGCCCAGCTCGATACCATCGCGCGCCTGCCGGTCGTCGACTACATGGACCCGATCTACAAGCAGGACGCGGCCCGGCTGCTCCGGTCGCTCGGGCGTTAGACCGCGTCCCGAACCCGGTCCGACGCCTTTTCGATCTGCCTCCGGATCCGCTTCCCCCGGCGTGACAGATCCTTCCCCACACTCCTCGCACCGGCCTCCGCGCGCCCGAGCTCGCTCTTCGCGTCGTCGCCCAGGTCGCGCAGCCGGCGCCGCAACCGCCCGCGGGTCTTGTCGCCCCGCTCCGGCGCGAACAGCAGCGCCAGGCCCGCGCCAATCAGCACGCCGAAGGTGAGCCCCACCGCGAACCCTACCGACATCCGTGCTTCGACAGGCACCCCGGCATCGACCGCGTCGTCCGCAATCTCCACCTCTTCGTCCTCCATCATCGACTCTCCTCTGACGTTGCGGCTGCCGCCGGCTCGAAATCACCCCCGAGTACGTCGTAGAAGCTAGCCTCGGACGTCGGGTGGTCAATTGCGCGACACCTGGAATCCGCGACTGTCTATTCCCTTGACGACACACTCTGGGCACGGCCCGGCCTGCAGCCCCGTCCACCGTTCCCGCCGCGCTCGGCGCGGCTTATGTTGCTGTCACCCTCGCACACGGACACCGGACCCATGATCACCGCGACTTCGGCCGGCGACGACGTGGAGCGCCTGCAATCCCGCATCACCGCCATGGAACAGGAACGCCGCCACCTGCTGGCGGTGATCGAAATCCTCCAGGAAATCGGAGGCTCGCTCCAGTTCAGCGACATCGTCCAGTCGGTCGCCAACCGACTGGGCGAAGCCTTCGGTCTCGACCGCTGCTCCATCTTCCTCGCCGAGCGCGGCGGGCAGACGGTCCGCCTGGTGGCCAGCTACGAAGATCCGGCGATCCGGAACTACGTGGTGGACCTCGACCGCTATCCCGAGCTGCGGCGCGCGCTCGAAACCGGCGAGACGGTGTTCATCGCTGATGCGGCCGCCGACCCGTCGCTGGAAGCGGCCCAGGGTGCGCTCGCTGCCCGTGGGGTGAAGTCGATCACCGTCGTGCCGCTGACCTGGCGGCGCGCCCCCATCGGCGCCATCGTGCTGCGCACCTTCCGCGACGGGCCCGCATTCAGCGAGGCCGACGTCCATTTCTGCCGCGTCGTCGCCAACCTCACCGCCCAGGCGCTCCGCAATGCGCTCCGCTTCGAGCGACTCCAGGCGCGGCACGGTGACGGCGGCCGGGTTCGGGAACGCGATCAGGCCGTGCTGCTCGCGTTCCTCCGGAAACTCCTCGACTCGTACTCGACGCCCGGGGCCTCCGCCGACTCGGACGGGGGACCGGACACGTGGGCCGAACTCGAGCGTCTGGTCGGTGTCGCGCGCGCCGTCCTGGTCCAGGATGCAGCGGCGCGGTGACGTCCGGGGAGGCCGGGGCAACGCGAAGGATTTCGGAGCTCCGGGATCAGATAGATCGCGCCAATCACGCCTATTACGTCCTCGACGCTGCCGAGATCACCGATGCGGAGTACGATCGGCGCTTCAGGGAACTGCAGGCGCTCGAGGAGCGGTTCCCGTCGCTGCGCACGCACGACAGCCC
>JACDDX010000029.1 GCA_013816685.1 Gemmatimonadales bacterium | reverse complement strand
CGCATCATCCGCAGGGCTTTCCGGTAGCCCTCCGGGTGCGGCATGCCGAAGTTCCGCTTCAGATTCTCCTTGGTGTCCCGGCCCTTCTGGTGGCCGATCACCATTACCGACGTGCCCGCAAGGCGTGCCCAGCCGCCCACGATGGCCGGGTCGTCCATGTAGAGCCGGTCGCCGTGCAGCTCGATGAAGTCGGTGAAGATGGTGCTGAGATAATCGAGCGTATACGGGCGGCGCGAGTGCCGGGCCACCATCACCCGCTGGAGCGGGGTCAGGTTGCGGTAGATCTCGGCCCGCAGCGTCTCCAGCTTGGCCTGCAGTCCCGACAGCTCGGTGTCAACGTCGATCTGCCGCTCGGTGCCGACTCGCTTGAGGTCATCGATCTGCCGCTCCAGCTCCATCAGAGGCTTTTCGAAGTCAAGCGTGTAGGCCGATGGCATCGAATCAATTCGCCTTGACGTAATGGACGGAGTCAGCGCCGAGGAGGTCCCGGAGCTCACGCAGCAGGTCGTCCTCGGCCGCCACGCGCAGGCGCCGCGAACGGAGTCGGACCTGCTCGCCGTTGCCGTCGCTCCAGTCAATATAGAGCGGCGTCGGCCCCGGCTTGGCGGAGCAGAGCGCCGCGGCCTTGCTCAGTGCGTGCGGCTCGGGCGCGCTCGGCGCCCGCCAGCGGAGGCTCAGCGCCAGCGCGCCGGACGACTTCAGTTCCTGGAGCGCCCGCGCGCTCTCGACGATGAACGGCGCGCGCTCCTCGCCCCGGTCGCGGTCGCTGAAGCCGCCGGTGAGGAGCAGCGAAGCGTCGGGCACGATCACGCCGTTGAGCTTGGCCCACGCATCGGGGAAGACGATCGCCTCGGCGGTGCCATGGAAATCCTCCAGCACCAGCCGCGCGAACTCCTTGCCCGATTTCTTCGAAATCTGCCGCTTCACCGACGTGACGACCGCGGCGATCGTCGCCTGGTGCTCGCTCCACGCCTGCAGGGTGGCGGTGGTGCGGGTCCCGAACAGCTCCACTTCATCGTGGTAGCGTGCCAGCGGGTGCCCCGAGATGAAGAAGCCGAGTACTTCCTTCTCGCGGGCAAGACGTTCGGCTTCGGTCCAGGGCGGCACGTCGGCCAGTGCACTGCGGCGAGGCCGGGGTGCACTCAAATCTCCGAAGAGGGACGCCTGCCCGGCGTCGCGCTCCTGCTGGAGGAGCTGTGCCTCACCCAGTGCGCCTTCCAGGGCCAGAATAAGCTGCTTGCGGTGGCCGCCGAGGGAGTCGCAGGCCCCCGCGGCCACCAGCGACTCGAGCACTCGCTTGTTGCACAACCGGAGATCGATCCGCTCGACGAATTCGGTGAGGGTCGTGAACGCGCCCGTGCCCCGCCCGGCGATGATGGACGCGATCGCGCCTTCGCCGACGTTCCGCACCGCGCCGAGCCCGAACCGGATCCGCCGCTCACCAACGACCGTGAACTTGAATCCCGATTCGTTGACATCCGGGGGCAGGATCTCGAGCCCGAGCTCGCGGGCCTCGTTGATGTACTGCACCACCTTGTCGGTGTTGCCGATTTCCGAGCTGAGCAGCGCGGCCATGAACTCGGCCGGGTGGTGCGCTTTGAGCCATGCGGTCTGGTAGCTCAGCACCGAGTAGGCGACCGAGTGCGACTTGTTGAAGCCGTAGCGGCCGAAGGTCTCGATCTGCGCCGCCAGCTCGTCGGCTAGCTTCCGGGGGTGCCCCTGGGCCACCGCGCGTTCGCAGAACCGGCCCAGCTCTTTCCGGATGAGCACCGCGTCCTTCTTGCCCACCGCCTTCCGGAGCACGTCGGCTTCGGCCAGGCTGAAGCCCGCGATCACGTTGGCGATGCGCATCACCTGTTCCTGGTAGGTGATGACGCCGTAGGTCGGCTCCAGCACTTCGCGCAGCGACGGATGCGGGTAGCTGACCCGCTCCTGGCCGAGTTTGCGCCGGATGAACACCGTGTGCATGCCGGCGTCGAGCGGGCCGGGCCGGAGCAGCGCGTTGGATGCGACGAGGTCGTCGAAGCGGTCGCAGCGCATCGCGCGGAGCGTTTCGGTCGCCAGCGGCGATTCGAACTGGAAGACCCCCGCCGTGCGGCCGTCGCGCAGGAGCGCGTACACCGCCGGGTCGTCGAACGGCAGCGCGTCGATGTCGAACGGTGCGCCCTGCAGGGCCGAGATCATCTGCACCGCGTCGTAGATGACGGTGAGCGTCTTGAGGCCGAGCATGTCCATCTTGAGCATGCCGACCTTCTCGAGCGCGCCCATCTCGAACTGCGTGATGATCGACTCTTCGCCGTCGGCCGCGGCGCCGGCGCCCCTGGTCGGCGTGGTGCAGATCGGCACGTACTCCTGCAGCGGCCCCGGCGCGATGACGACGCCCGCGGCATGCACCGACATGTGGCGGGAGATCCCCTCGATCCGCGAGCTCAGGTCCATGAGCCGGGTGTACGCGGGATCGCCGCGCAGCAGCTCCTTGAGCTCGTCCACCTTCTCCATCGCCTGCGGAATCGTGAGGCTGTAGGCCGGACCCGACGGGATCAGCTTGGTGATCTTGTCGGCATCGCCCGGCGGAATCCGGAGCACGCGGGCGACGTCCTTGACCGCCGCCCGTGCCTTCATGGTGCCGAAGGTGACGATCTGCCCCACGCTCCCGCGCCCATAGCGCTCCCGCACGTACTCGATCACTTCGCCCCGCCGCTCGAAGCAGAAGTCCACGTCGATGTCGGGCATCGACACGCGCTCGGGGTTGAGGAAGCGCTCGAACAGCAGGTCGAACTTGAGCGGGCACACGTTGGTGATGCCGAGCGCGTAGGCCACGATCGAGCCGGCGGCCGAGCCGCGTCCCGGGCCCACGGGGATGCCACGGTCCCGCGCTGCCGCGATGAAATCCTGCGTGATCAGGAAATAGCCGGCGTAGCCCGCGGTGTTGATGACGCGCAGCTCGTAGGTCAGGCGCTCGCGCACCGGGTCGGGGAGCGGCGTGCCGTAGCGCCGCTCGGCGCCGGCGGTCGCCAGGTGCTCGAGCAGCGCCTCGTCGCTGACGAATTCCGGGGGGCGGGGGAACGATGGGACGAAGTAGCGCTTCTCGAAATCGAACTCGCAGAGACTGGCGACCCGCTGCGTGTCGGCGATCGTGTCGGGATGTTCCGGAAAGAGCGACCGCATCTCTTTCTCGGATTTCACGTACGATTCCTGGCCGGTGAAGCGGAAGCGCTTGGGGTCGTCGAGGTCGGCCCCGGTGCCGATCGCCAGCAGCACGTCGTGCGACTCGGCGTCTTCACGGCGGAGGTAATGGGCGTCGTTCGTCGCCAGGACGCCGATGCCGAGCTCCTGGCCCAGGCGCAGCATGCCTTCGGTCACGAGCTTCTCCTCCGCGATCCCGTGGTGCTGGATCTCGAGCCAGAAGCCGTCCGGGCCGTAGTTCCGGGCAAACCATTCGGCGCTCCGCTTCGCCTCCTCATAGCGGCCCTGCCGGAGGTGCAGCGCGATCTCACCCGAGAGGCAGGCGGCGAGGCAGACGATACCCTCGGAGTGCCGCTCGAGTGTCTCCTTGTCCACCCGGGGGCGGCGGTAGAACCCCTCGGTGTAGCCGATCGAGGTGAGACGGACGAGGTTCTTGTAGCCCGCGCGATTGCGGGCGAGCAGCACGAGGTGGCTGTAGGCCGCGGGGGCGTCCTTCGGCTTTTCCCGCGCCTGCCGCGGCCCGAAGGCCAGGTAGGCTTCGAACCCGAGGATGGGGCGGATCTGCTGCGCCTTGGCCTCTTCGTAGAACGACCAGGCCGCGTGCATGTTGCCGTGGTCGGTCACGGCCAGGCTGTCCATCCCCAGCATCTTGACGTAGCTCACCAGCTCGGGAATCTGGTTGGCGCCGTCGAGCAGCGAGTATTCGCTGTGGGTGTGGAGGTGGGCGAAGGCCATCGCTACTGCGGCACGCTTCCGGGCTTCGTGCCCTCGCGCCGTTCGAGCTCCCGCCACACCCGGTCGGCCGCTACGTCGCGGGCCTGAAGCAGGACGAGCAGGTGATACAGCAGGTCGGCCGACTCGGCGACCAGCCCCTCATCTGCCGCCGTGTTGGCGGCGACGACCACTTCGACCGCTTCCTCCCCCACCTTCTGTGAGATCCTGGGGACGCCGGCATCGAGGAGTGTCACCGTGTAGGAGCCGGCGGTACGGTCGGAAGCGCGGCGGGCGATGGTGGAGGCGAGCCGTCCCAGGATGTGGCCGCCGCCGTCCTCCGCGAAGCAGCTGCGGGATCCGGTATGGCAGGCCGGCCCGGTCTGCTCGACGCGATAGAGCACCGCGTCGCGGTCGCAATCGAGGCGGATCTCGAGGACGCGCTGGACGTGGCCCGACGTCGCCCCCTTCTGCCAGAGGGCGCCGCGGGACCGGCTGTGGTAGTGGGCCATGCCGCTGGCGGCCGTTCGCTCGAGGGCGTCGCGGTCGGCGTACGCCAGCATCAGGACATCGCCCGATCGGCTCTCCTGGGCCACGACCGGCACGAGTCCGTCCGGGCCGAAGCGTACCTCCGACAGGCCAGTGATTTCGGGCACGGGGGGAAGCTATCGGCCGCGAGAGCGATTGTCAAAAACCGTTGTCGTGGCTTATCTTGCTTGCACTTCCGCCGCGACAATCCCGCATCACGGAGCACCCCATCGTGTTACGCGTCGTGTTACGCGCGCGCCTTGCCGCCAGCGTCGTCTTCCCCTGTCTGCTGCTCGCCTCCTGTGGCGAGGGCAACGGTCCCGGCACTCCTTCGACCGACTGTGGGGGTGCCAGCGTCCAGACGGTTCCGGTCGGCCAGTTCAGCGTCGTCGATCCGCTCGACCGCGGCTCCTGCGTCCGCTTTCCGGCCGCCGGTGCGGCGGGTGCCGAGCACCTGTATGTGGCGCTGGCCACGGCGGGCGACGAGACTTCGTCCGGGCTCGAGAGCCCATACCAGCTCTCCGGCAACGCGCCGGCGACGGCCAGCCGCCACCGCGTAACGGCGCCCCGCCTCCGCGCCTTTGCCGGCCCGGCAGATGGCCCGGCGCGGCGGTTTCACACGTCGCTCCGGAAGCGTGAGCGCGCCCTCTCCAGCAACCCCTCCGTGCTCTCGGCGCGGCGGGGCGCGGTGCACGGGCCGAGCTTCTCCTCGGCGCCGCCGGTGCCGCCGGCGGTCGGCACCAAGGACACGTTCAACGTCTGCCAGACAGTGGACTGCAACGATTACGTGAAGAGCGTCGCGACGGCCCAGGTGGTGACGCCCCGCGTCGCGATCTTCCTCGACGACAGCGTCCCGCCCAACGGGTACACCCTCAGCGACCTCCAGCAGGTCGGGACGCTCTTCGATGACTACCTCTATCCGATCGACACCACCGCCTTCGGCCGGGAGTCCGACCTCGACAGCAACGGCGTCGTCATCGTGCTGCTCACCCAGCGGGTCAACGAGCTAACGCCGAACTGCACCGACGGCAGCGTGATCCTGGGCTACTTCTTCGGCCTCGATCTGGTGCCCGCCGCGGATTCGGCGCACTCGAACAAGGGCGAGTTCTTTTACGGTCTGGTGCCCGATCCGACGAATACAGGCTGCAGCATCAGCAAGGAGTACGCGACCCGGAACCTCTCGCCGGTGTTCATCCACGAGTTCCAGCACATGATCAGCTTCAACCAGCATGTGCTCATCCGGAAGTCCGCGTCCGAGGATACCTGGCTCAACGAAGGGCTCTCCCATTTCGCCGAGGAGCTGGGCGGGCGGAAGATTCCCGATGCGCTCTGCGCCAACAACGATTGCCTCACGCAGTTCGCCGCGGGCAATCTCGACAACGCCTACAACTACCTCCGCGATCCGGAAGCGAGTTACCTGATCGAGCCGGGCAATTCGAGCGGGACGCTGGAGGAGCGCGGCGCCAACTGGCTCTTCGTGCGGTGGCTGGCCGATCACTTCGACACCGATTCGCTAGGCGCCAACCTGACGAAATCGCTGCTGGGTACCACCCGAATCGGCGCCGCAAACATCGAGGCGGTGACCCGCCAGTCCTTCCCCACGCTGGTGGGAGAGTGGCAGCTCGCGAACTATCTCGATAACCTGCCGGGCTTCACCCCCGGCAACGATTTGCTGCAGTACCCCAGCTGGAATTTTCGAGCGGTATTCGCATCCTTTAACCAGCAGCTCCCGGCGTTCTTTCCCGAAAAGTATCCACTGATCCCCGATACGGTGACGTCGGCGGCCTACATCCGCGCGGGCACGCTGCGCGCGGGGTCCGGACCGTTCGTGCTGGTCCGTCAGGATCCGTCCGCCGGCAGCGTCGATCTCACGCTCACCAATGGCGCGGGGCAGCCCCCGGCCGCCGCCGTCGCGCCGCGGATCGCTGTCGTCCGGATCCGGTGAGCCGGATGGTCTTCTTTGCAATCGTCGCCGCGCTGTTCGCCGGATACGGCACCGCCTACCTGGCCAGCGACGACGTGCGCTATCTGACCCGCGCCGGCATGGAGGAGACCCGCATTCTGGCGGCCCGCCGGCCGATCGCGGCGCTTGCCGCCGCACCCGGCACCGCGCCCGCCCTCCGCAGTCAGCTCCGCCTGGTCCTCGACAGCCGCGACTACGCCGCGCGACTTGGCCTCGACGCGAAGCAGACGTACACCACCTACGCGGACGTGGGGCGGGACACGCTGCTGCTCGTGCTGCAGGCCGCGCCGCCCGACTGCATCTGCCCCTACACCTGGAAATATCCGATAGTTGGCCGGATCCCCTACAAGGGCTTCTTCGATCCCCGCGCCGCGCGCCGCGAGGCCGCGAAGCTCGACGCGCGGGGGTTCGACACCTATCTGCGGCCCTCCGGCGCATTCAGCACGCTGGGCTGGTTCAACGACCCGCTGCTCTCGACGGCGCTCACCCGCGACTCGGTCGAGCTGGCCGCCACCGTCTTCCACGAGATCGCGCACAACACGCTGTACGTAAAGAGCGCGACGCCGTTCAACGAGAGCTTCGCGTCGTTCGTGGGCTACCGCTCGGCGGAACAATTCTTTGGCGAGCGTCGCGACACGGCAGGCGCCCGTGCCGCGGCCGATCGCTGGCACGACGAGATGGTGCTGGGCGAGTTCTACGCGGCGCTGGTCCACCGGCTCGACAGCGTCTATGCCTCGCACCCCGATTCGGCGGGTCTGGCGGCGAGTCGGACCGCCGCGTCCGCGTGGGTGCGCCAGCAACTGTCCGGACCGGTTGGGGCCCGGTTCCGTGCCTACCGCCTCGGGCGGCTACCCATCCGTCCGATCAACAACGCGCGGCTGATTGGCGCGTTGCTGTATCGCACCCGTCTGGATCTGTTCGACCGCTGGTATCAGATGAACGGGCGTGACGTGCGGCGGAGTGTGCGGGCGCTGGAATCATTGATGGAAGGTGCGGAAGGTGACAGCGCGTATGCCCGGTTGAAAGCCGCCGTGGGCGACTCGACCGCGGACCCGGGCGCGTCGTCGGTACACATGACTGCTGAACCTCGCCGACGAGCGCCCGCGACCGACAATTAGCGGTTGGTGCCCTGCTGTGCCTCACTCTGTGTCGTGGAGTCACTCGGCCCCGTCTGCGTTCCCGGTTTGGCCCTGAGGGCGGTGTCGGAGCTGACTCCCCGATCAGTCTGGTGCACCGGCCGGGTCGCGCCGGACTGCCTCTTGTGCCTGGCTTTGCCGGATCGCGGTCCCGTCTGGGTGCCCGGGGCTGCCCTCAAAGCCGTATCGCTGCTTGCCGCGCCGGCCGTGGAATCGCCGGCAGGCTGGGCCGTGTCCCCGCTCGCGCCGAGTGCCGCGCTGTCGCCGAGCGCCGCGCTGTCGCCGAGTGCCGCGCTATCCTGCTGCATTCCCGAGTAGCCCGCTGTATCGGTCGCGCCCTGCTGGCGCGTCCGCGTACTGGCCGAGTCCTGCGCCGCCGCGGACTGGATTCCGGCGCCCAGCGCCAGCGTGGCGAAGAAGACGCCCATCGTGATGGTTCGATTGCCGTTCTGCATTGCAGTCGTGCCTCCGGAGTATTCGTGCCGAACAAGTTTGTTGTACACCACAGTATGACCCGTGACATTAGCCCCTGCTCCCAGGGGTGTTCGGTGAGGACGATCACCAAATCGCTCTCCGGATGCCGAGCCCGCCAGTGATAGATTGCCCCGGTTCCGCCCCCACAGCCGATCTTCAACTCAGGGAAGTACATGGACCAAACCATGGTGGCCCGCGCGCAGGACCGAATGCTGCGCGAACTGACCGAGTTCCTCGCCATTCCGAGCGTGAGCACGCTGCCGTCCCACGCTGCCGACTGTCGTCGGGCGGCCGAGTGGCTGCGGACGGAGTTCACCCGGCTGGGTTGTCCTGTGGTGACGCTCATCGAAGGAAAAGGTCACCCTGTCGTGTGGGCGGAGGGTCCGGAGGTGGCGGGTGCACCCACGGTGCTGATCTACGGCCACTACGACGTGCAGCCACCGGATCCGCTCGACGAATGGGTGACGCCCCCCTTCGAGCCGACGGTTCGGGAGGGGCGCCTGTACGCCCGCGGCGCCGCCGACGACAAGGGGCAGGTGTACTGCCTGATGAAGGCCTACGAGGCGGTGCGCGACGCCTCCGGGATGCCGCCGCTCAACGTGCGCTTCATCATCGAGGGCGAAGAGGAGTGCGGCGGCAGCGTCATCTATGACCTGCTGCGTGCCGAGCCCGGCCGCACGCGCGCCGACGCCGTGCTCGTCTGTGACATGTCCTACTACGCGCCTGGCTGGCCGGCGGTCTACACCGCGCTCCGCGGGATGTGTTACGCCGAGATCGCGGTCCGCACCCTCGAGCGCGATCTGCACTCGGGCAGCTATGGAGGGGTGGCACCCAACGCGATCGAAACGCTGGTCCGCATCCTGGCCGGGCTCAAGGACGAGCGCGGCGAGATTCGGATCCCGGGGCTCTACGATGCCGTCGAACCGCCGGACGACGCGGAGCTCAGCACCTGGAAGCGGCTGCCGTTCGACGAGGCCGCGTTCCTGGAGGAGGAGGTCACCGGCAAGGCGCTCACCGGCCTCACGCGATACTCGGTCCTCGAGCGGGTGTGGGCGCTTCCTACCCTCGAGATCCACGGCATCCGCGGCGGGTTCACCGGCGAAGGCGCCAAGACCGTCATTCCCGCACAGGCAACGGCAAAGGTCAGCCTGCGCCTCGTGCCCGGACTCGAGTACCAGACGGTCTCGCGCTGGCTCGAGGAGGCGGTTGCGAAGCTGGCGCCGAGTTGGGCCGACGTCCGGGTGATCCCGCTGCACGGTGGCGACCCGGTGCAGGTGGATGTGCGCCGGCCCGCCTTCGAGGTGCTCGACGAGGCGTTCCTGGAGGTCGCGGGACGGCGCGCGGTGCTGGTGCGAGCCGGTGGCTCGATCCCGATCGTCCCCGAGCTCGGGCTGGCGGGCGCGCCGGTGATCCTCACCGGTATCGGCCTTCCCGACGACGGCCTGCATTCGCCGAACGAGAAGCTGGACCTGCATCAGTTGTGGACGGGGATTACGATCTTCGCGAGGTTCTTCGAGCGGCTGGCGGCTACAGCTCGTCCTCAGGGTTGATCCGCTTCATCGGTCCGGAGTAGCGGGCCTCGGTGCGCGCGTGCAGCTCGTCGATGCCGATGAGCGCGCGTGCCGAGGCGATGATTCCGGCCACGACGTCGTCGGCCCAGTACGGGTCGGGGCGCTCACCCGCAGGCAGCGCCCCGGCGCAACGTTCGAGATACTTGATCGCGGCGGTGATCCACTCGGTCTGCGCCGAGGCCGCCACCGACCACGAGCCGGTGGATCGAAGCTCGAGCTCGGCGAGCGCCCGAAGATGCTCCTCGACGCCGTCGATGACCGGTCGGGAGCGGAGCTGCTCTGCGACCAGGCCCAGCACCGTTCGGCGCTCGGACTCCTGCGGCTCGGGGAGCGGCGCCAGGTAGTGGCGCTGGTCGGCGACCATCTCCGCGAGCCGGATGCAGACCGCGCGAATCGGCGGCATCAGCGGGCCCGGTGCCTCCCGCGACCAGCTCTCGGCGGCCCGCATGATTTCGCGCACCCGCTGCTCGGCCTGTGTCTCCGGCGAAGGTCGCTGGGTCGAATCCACCATGGTAGGGAGTGAAATGGGTTGCGCTGGGAAAGGCAAGCGTTTTACCGGGGCCCGCGCCGCATGCGGACGGGGTCCGGTCGCCCGAAGCGCTCCTGCGCCCACGGCTCCCCCCGCATGTGGTAGCCGTTCTGTTCCCAGAAGCCCGGATAGTCCTCTTCGAGCATTTCGATTCCGCGGACCCACTTGGCGCTCTTCCAGAGATAGAGGTGCGGAATCAGCAGTCGCACCGGACCCCCGTGCTCGGGCGCGAGCGGCTCGCCGTCGTGCGTGAGCGCGAGCAGATTGGCCGGCCGATCGAGATCGTCCAGCGGCACGTTCGTGGTATAGCCCTGCTCGGCGTGCACCAGCGCGTACTGCGCCTCGGGCTTCACGCCGGCCCGGGCGAGCAGCGACTGCACGCCGACGCCGCTGAAGACGTTATCGTAACGGCTCCAGCGCGTGACGCAGTGCATGTCGCACAGTGTCTCCTGCTTCGGCAGCGCCAGCAGCTCGTCCCAGGTGAGCAAGAACGGATGCTCCACCGCGCCGCTGACCTCGAAGCGCCAGGTGGCCAGATCGACCGTCGGCACGGTGCCGTAGTGCAGCACCGGCCACTTCCGGGTCTGGATCTGCCCCGGGGGAAGTCGCGGCTGCCCCGCGTCGCGAACGTCGAGTCGCTCCGCCATCAATCGGTCTCGCCGAAGGACCCGTACGCCCTTGCAACCGGCACCGCATCCGGCCGGCTGGCGTCGAATGCCTGGCGGAATGCCGCCGTGACGACGTCGCGCGCCGCGCTCCAGAGCTCGAGTGACGGCGGCACCCCCAGCTCGGCGGCTACGCTCGTCATCCGCACGCCCTCGATGCCGCAGGGAACGATCAGGTCGAACCAGGCCAGATCGGTCCCGACATTCAGCGCGAAGCCGTGGAAGGTGATCCACTGCTTCACGTGGATGCCGATGCTCGCGATCTTCCGCCCACCGGTCCACACGCCGGTGAAACCGGGCTTCGCTTCCGCGGCGATGCCGAGCGCGCCTAGCCCGTCGAGGAGCACCCGCTCCAGCCGCCGGAGATACCAGTGGAGGTCTTCGCGGTGGTGCCGGAGATCGAGGATCGGATAGCCGACGAGCTGCCCGGGGCCGTGGAAGGTGACGTCGCCGCCGCGCTCCACCTCGGCCACCGTGAGTCCGCGCTGCCCGAGCTGCAGCGGGGTCAGCGGGAGACTCGACTGTCGGGTGCCGCGGCCCAGCGTCACGACCGGCTCATGCTCCACCAGCAGCAACAGGTCGCCCGACTCC
>JACDDX010000320.1 GCA_013816685.1 Gemmatimonadales bacterium | reverse complement strand
GACCAGCTCGGCGGTGCGGGTCTCGGGCGTACCGGTGGGCAAGGTGGAAGCGATCAGGCTGGTGCGGCCGGGGCTCGTGCTCGTGTACGTAAGCCTCCGCGAGGACCTCGCGCCGAAGACCGACGCAAGCGCGATGGTCGTGTCCATCGGGTTCGTCGGCGATGCCGTCGTCGACATCGATCCGGGCAAGGCCTCGCAGAAGCTGCCAAAGAACCAGCCGATCATGGGTACGCAGCAGGTGGGCTTTACCGACCGGGCCACACAGCTCGGCGACCGGGCCGACAGCGTCCTCATCGGCGCGCAGGCGATCGTCAATCAGAAGACGGCCGACCAGCTCTATGCGACGATGGCGGCGCTGCAGGGCACGCTCAAGGCCGCCGAGCGCACCATGGCGGTATACGGAAACCCCAACCGCGGGCCGACAGCCGAGATCAGCCGGACTATGACGTCGCTGCAGACGCTGAGCGCGCGGCTCGACAGCACGCTCGCGAATCCGGCGCTGGCGCGGACGCTCTCGCGCACCGACACGCTGACCGGCAACCTGTCGGCGATGACCACCCAACTCGCGGTGACCGGGGCGCGGCTCGACACCGTCCTCGCGAACGTGAGCGCAGGGCGGGGGACGATCGGCAAGTTTGCCACCGACAGCGGACTCTATCGCGACATGCGGGACCTGAGCCAGAGCATGCGGAAGCTGGTCGACGAGTTCCAGAAGCACCCGGGCAAGATCCCGGTCACGGTCAAGATCTTCTAGCGCCGCCGCGCATGCTCAGCGTGACTTTCCTCGGGACCGGGGCCGCGACGCCCACGGTGGACCGCAACGTGGCCTCGCTCGCGGTGCACCG
This sequence comes from Gemmatimonadales bacterium, assembly GCA_013816685.1. Lineage (GTDB taxonomy): Bacteria > Gemmatimonadota > Gemmatimonadetes > Gemmatimonadales > GWC2-71-9 > JACDDX01. The sequence continues at coordinate 1,646 of JACDDX010000320.1, read as the reverse complement.
CGAAGGCGAGATGCTGCTGTTCGACTGCGGTGAGGGTACCCAGCGCCAGATGATGCGCTACGGTGTCGGGTTCTCCTTCGCCGAAATCTTCTTTACCCACTACCACGCCGACCATCTGCTCGGCGTCATCGGCCTGCTGCGGACACTCGGGCTCCAGGACCGGACGGCGCCGATGACGCTGTACGGGCCGCGCGGCGCGCAGCGCATTCTCGGAAATGCGATCGTCTTCGGCATCGAGCGCAACAAGTTTCCGGTCGAGGTGATCGAAGTGAAGCCGGGCGACCGGCTCGCGCGCGCTGAGTACGACATCGTCGTCTTCGCGACCGAGCACCGCGCCGATACGGTGGGGTACGCGCTGGTGGAGCACACGCGGCTGGGCCGGTTCAATCCGGAGCGCGCCCGGGAGCTGGGCGTGCCCGAAGGCCCGTTCTGGGGCCGGCTGCATAAAGGCGAGACGGTGATGCTGGAGGACGGGCGGACCGTGAGTCCGGCCGATCTGGTGGGCGCGCCGCGCACCGGGCGCACGCTGGTCTACTCGGGTGACACCCGGCCCTGCGCCACGCTGCTCGAGGCCGCGCGAGGGGCCGACCTGCTGGTGCACGAGGCGACGTTCGGATCGGAAGAGTCGGAGCGGGCGCAGGAGACCGGCCACTCGACCGCCGCCGAGGCCGGCAGAGTGGCGAAGGAAGCGGGCGTACGGCGCTTGGTGCTCACCCACATCAGCCCGCGCTACACCCGCGACGCGCCCGAGCTCGTGGCCGAAGCGCGGGCTGTCTTTCCAGAGACGACGATCGCGCGGGACGGGATGACGGTGGACGTCCCGTATGCCGAGTAGCCGCACGCACCCGGATTCCCGCTTCGAGCTGGTGCTGCTGGCTGGCGTCCTCGCGGTGCTGGCCTGGTCGGGGATCGGTCCTCACGACCGATTCACCTGGCTCCTCGAAGTCTTCCCCGTCCTCATCGGCATCCCCGCTCTGGTAGTTACCTACCGCCGATTTCGATTCACCCGGCTGGTCTACACGCTGATGGCGGTGCACGCGGTGATCCTGATGGTCGGCGGGCGCTACACCTATGCGGAAGTGCCGCTCGGCTTCTGGGTGCGGGATACGCTCGGGTTGGCACGGAATCACTACGACCGGTTGGGCCACTTCGCGCAGGGGTTCGTGCCGGCGCTGATCGCGCGGGAGCTGCTGCCCCGCCGTTCTCCACTGGCGGGAAGCCGGTGGCTGCCCTTCCTCGTCGTCTGCTGCTGCCTCGCGCTGAGCGCGTTCTACGAGCTGATCGAGTTCTGGACCGCGCTCCTCACCGGTGGCGCCGCCGACGCCTTTCTGGGCACCCAGGGCGACCCCTGGGACACGCAGTGGGACATGATGCTGGCGCTGATCGGGTCGATCGCGGCGCTGGCGCTGCTGACGCGGCTGCACGACCGCGAGATGCGGGATCTCGCCGCGCCCTAACCGGCGGCCGCGGCGCGTCACAGTGGCGCGTGGCGCGCGATGTATGCCGCTGCGTCGAATTTCCCGTACGTCGCCTTGAGCGAGGTGTACCGCACGGTGCTGTAGATCGGTCGCCGGTAGAACGGCCGATCGAACTTTCCGCACACCCAGAGCACGTTGCCCCAGGTAGAGGAGTCCCGGCCGTCGAGC
>JACDDX010000028.1 GCA_013816685.1 Gemmatimonadales bacterium | reverse complement strand
ACCTGTTATGGATCGCCTGTGTCGGGCTGGTGCTGGCCTTCAAGTCCTCGAGCAATCTGGCGGCGACCTACGGCGTGGCCGTGACCGGCACCATGACGATCACGAGCATTCTGCTGCTGGTCGTGGCGCGGGTCATCTGGAAGTGGCCGGTGTGGAGGGTCGCAGCGCTAGGGACGGTATTCATGGTCGTCGATCTGGCGTTTTTCGGGGCGAACCTGCTCAAGATTCCGGATGGTGGCTGGTTCCCGCTCGTGGTCGCCATCATCGTCTACGTCTTCATGTCCACCTGGAAGCGCGGGCGCCTGCGGGTATCGGAGATCGTTCGTGAGAACACCCTCCCCGTCGATCTCTTTCTGTCCGACATCGCCCGCCGCAAGCCGCACCGGGTCCCCGGCGTGGCCGTCTTCCTGACGTCGGTGCAGGGCGGGGCCCCCCCCGTGCTCCTGCATCATCTCAAGCACAACAAGGTGCTCCACGAAAAGGTGCTGCTACTCTCCGTGCTGGGCGAGGAAATCCCGCAGGTCGATCAGGAGGATCGGGTCCGGTGCCGTGAGCTTGGGGAGGGATTCTACGAGGTGCTGGCCCGGTTCGGGTTCATGGAAACCCCCGACGTGCCGGCGGTTCTGCAGGCGCTCGGTCGGCAGAGCTCCAATGGGCATCCGGTTCCGATCAAGGTGATGGAGACCACCTTCTATCTTGGCCGGGAAACGCTGATTCCGAGCGGTGCACGGCGCGCTCCGAGCGCTCCCAGGCGGGCGCCGCCCAAGCCGAGCGATTCGACGGCACCTCCACGCACGATGGCTCGCTGGCGCAAGAAACTCTTCATCGTGATGGCGCGAAACGCCCAGTCCGCCACCGCCTTCTTCGGCCTGCCGCCCAACCGGGTGGTCGAGCTGGGCGCCCAGATCCAGTTCTGACCCGCACAGCGGTCCTGCCCGGACTGCCGGCTAGCTCTCCTGGCCCTCGTACTGCTCCTTGAGCCGGCCCACGACGGCCGGGTCAGCGAGCGTCGTGGTGTCGCCCAGTGCCCGGCCCTCGGCGATGTCCTTCAGCAGCCGGCGCATGATCTTGCCGCTCCGGGTCTTCGGCAGGTCGGCGGAGAAGAGGATGTCGTCGGGCTTCGCGATCGGTCCGATCTTCCGGGCGACGTGGTCCTTGAGATCATCCTTGAGCTCGGATGACGGCTCGTATCCCTCCTTCAGCGTGACGAACGCCGCGAGCGCCTGACCCTTGAGGTCGTGCTGCTTGCCCACGACGGCCGCCTCGGCGACTGCAGGATGGTCCACCAGCGCGCTCTCGACCTCCATCGTCCCAATGCGGTGGCCCGCCACATTGAGCACGTCGTCCACCCGTCCCAGAATCCACCAGTAGCCCTCGTCGTCGAGCTTGGCGCCGTCTCCCGCGAAGTAGCGACCCTCGAACCGGCTCCAGTAGGTCTCGCGATAGCGCTCATCATCGCCGTAGATCGTGCGGAGCATGCCGGGCCAGGGATACGCGAGCGTCAGGAAGCCGCCGCCCTCGGTCAAAGCGGCTCCCTCGTTGTTCACCAGCTCCGCCTTGATACCAGGGAACGGGACTGTCGCGGAGCCGGGTTTAGTGGTCGTGACGCCGGGCAGCGGCGTGATCATGATTCCGCCGGTCTCGGTCTGCCACCAGGTGTCCACGATGGGACACCGCTTCCCGCCGATGTTCTCGTGGTACCAGATCCACGCTTCCGGATTGATCGGCTCGCCGACGGAGCCGAGCAGGCGAAGGGTGCCGAGGTCGTGCTTCTTCGGATGCGCGACGCCCCATTTCATGAATGCACGGATGGCCGTGGGAGCGGTGTAGAGGATGGTGACGCCGTACTGCGCGATGATGCTCCAGAACCGGTCGCGCTCGGGCCAGTCGGGCGCGCCCTCGTACATCAGCACGGTGGCGCCGTTGGCAAGCGGCCCGTACACCACGTAGGAATGCCCGGTCACCCAGCCGATGTCGGCGGTGCACCAGAAGACGTCCTCATCGCGCAGATCGAAGACGTACTTCGTGGTTGCGGCCACCTGGGTGAGATAGCCGCCGGTGGTGTGAACGATGCCTTTCGGCTTCCCGGTCGTGCCAGACGTGTACAGGATGAACAGCAGGTCCTCGGCGTCCATCGCCTCGGGCTCGCAGGTGAGCGGGGCCCGCTCGAGCAGGCGATGCCACCAGTGGTCCCGGCCGTCCTCCATGGAGGCGAATGACTCGTCGCCGTCACCTGTCGGGCGCCGGCGAACGACGACGCAGTGCTTGATCGAGGGACATTCGGCCAGGGCTTGGTCGGCGAAGCGCTTGAGCGGCAGCAGCTGCCCGCGCCGGTAGCCGGCATCGGCGGTAATCAGCGCGACCGCCTGTGCGTCGTTGATGCGGTCGCGGAGCGATTCGGCCGAGAAGCCGCCGAAGACGACCGAGTGAATGGCGCCGATGCGGGCGCAGGCGAGCATGGCGACGGCGGCTTCGGGGACCATCGGCATGTAAATCGCCACCCGGTCGCCACGCCTGATTCCGAGGGCCTTGAGCGCGTTGGCGCAGCGGTTCACCTCGCGCGAGAGGTCCCAGTAGGTCAGCACCCGCCGGTCGCCGGGCTCGCCCTCCCAGATGATCGCTGCCTTGTTCCGCCGGGGACCGTCGAGGTGGCGGTCGATGCAGTTGACCGATGCGTTCAGCTTGCCGCCGACGAACCACTTCGCATGGGGAATCGCCCACTCGAGCACCTGGCTCCAAGGCGTGCTCCACTCGAGAGTCCGCGCCTGCTCCTCCCAGAATCGTTCGGGATCTGCGCCGGCCTCGTAAATGGCAGGTTGGGCCGCGGCGGCCGCGGCGAACTGGTCGGGGGGCGGAAAGCGACGCTTCTCGGAGAGGAGAGTCTGGAGCTGATCGTTCATCAGTGGGATCGTCGGATGAGAGTCGCACCTAAGGTAAGTCCGGCCCTGCGGTTTTGCAGGAAGTTTTCGCGGAGTGCGGCGTTGAAGCCGGCGCGACAGGCTGGTAGCACAAAATTGAAGTCGTGATGCCGCAACGTTTTCCTTCGCCTGGCACCACTCTCGCCCTTGCCCGGACCCGAGTCCAAATAGGACTCGAAAACAAGCCGATCCACCCGATAAGAGCACACCCGGAGTGATCCGGGGCCGCAAAACTAGAGGTCTCGTCGACGGCGTACTGCCGGCGAGATAGCTCGGTGCCGAAGGAGGATTGCAGTGCGTACCCCGGACGGTATGGAACGTGGGCTGGTCGCGCCCGAGACCCTGGGTCTCGAGACGCGGGTCGAAATCCGCAAGACCGCTTTCCGCCTGCTGGAGGAGTTGCCCGAGGGCACGGGCCGTCTGATCATCGATCTGACCGGTACCGCGCGGGTCGATTCGGCGGGGCTTGGCGCCCTGGTGCTGATCCAGCGCCGCGCCGCCGACCGGGGTCAGTCGGTGACACTCCTCAATCCGAACGACGAGCTACGTTACCTGCTCGTGCTCACCAAACTCGACGAGCTGTTCGGTGTCGAAGGTGGCCGTGGCTGAGCCCTTCGCCGACGCCGCAGGCGCATCCCGCGTCGCGCTATGGACGGCTTCGCGGCATGCGGTTAGAGTACCTCGCTAACGCGAATCTCCCTTGTCAGGAACGTCAGCGACACAGGGCAGCGGGGTCTACGGAATGAGCAATGGAAAGCGCCGCCGCCGGGTGCTGATCGTCGAAGACGAGCGGGCGCTGCGGTTGAGCTATGACCGCGCGTTCGCGCCGAAATACGACCTGATGTTCGCCTCGACTGGCGCCGAGGCGATGGAACGTCTGGGCGAGCAGCGGCCCGACGTCGCCGTGCTGGACATGCGGCTGCCGGACACGGACGGCGTCGAGCTGCTCCGACGAATCCGGCTCAGCTATCCGGATCTGCCCGTCATCATCACCACCGCCTACCTCAGCGTCGAACCCCAACTCAAGTTCCTCGATCTTCCGCACTCCGGCTACATCGTCAAACCGTTCCGACTCGACGAGCTCGGCGCCCGCATTGACGCCGTCCCCTGAGCTCGGGCACCCGGGCCCGGCGCTCATCGAAGGGCGTGGCCTCCGGCGCGCCTTCGGACGACTGCAGGTTCTGAAGGGCATCGACCTGTCCGCCGCCGCGGGTGACGCGCTCGCAGTGGTGGGGCCGAACGGTGCCGGCAAGACGACCCTGCTCCGGATTCTTGCCGGGATCATGCGCCCCAGTGGGGGTCAGGTCCGAGTGCTCGGTGAGCCGCTCGGTCGCGGCGGCAGTGTCGCGCGCCGGGCCATCGGACTCCTCTCCCATCAATCGCTCCTCTACGACGACCTGACGCTCACCGAGAATCTGACCTTCGCGGCCCGGCTGTACGGACTTCCCCGGCCTGGCGAAGCCGCGGCGGCCGCGCTCGAGGACGCGGGGCTCGCGGATCGCGCGGGCGACCAGCCCCGCAAGCTGAGCCGCGGCCTGCTGCAGCGCGCCGCGATCGCGCGGGCGCTCATCCACGGACCGCGCGTCCTGCTCCTGGATGAGCCGTTCACGGCGCTGGATGCGGCCGCGGCGGAGCGGCTTCGCGCCCTCCTGCGCGCCCGGCTCGGCGCCGGACTCGCCATGGTGCTGGTGACGCACGACCTGGCCGAAGCATGGGGGCTGGTCACCCGGGTGGCCGTGCTGCTTGGTGGGCGATGGGTCGCGGACGAGTCACGGTCGGGTGCGCTCGAGACCTTTCTTCCCCGCTACCACGCGCTCATCGGTGTCTGAGGCACTGCGGTTGGCCCTGGTCGTGGCGGGAAAAGATCTGCGGGCCGAGCTCCGCAGCCGGACCGCCCTGCTCAGTGCGCTCGTCTTTTCGGCGCTGGTGCTGGTGATCTTCAACTTTGCCCGCGACCCCACGGTCCTCGCGGCAGCCGATCTTGCGCCCAGCGTGCTCTGGGTGACGTTCGCGCTCGCGGCCACCGTGACGATGAACCGCGCTTTTACGGTCGAGCGCGAGAACGGCGCCCTCGATGGGCTACTGCTGGCGCCGATCCCGCGCGAAGCCATCTTTCTCGGCAAGCTGCTCGCCAATCTCGCATTCGTCGGCACGGTGGAGGCGCTGACGCTGCCGCTCCTGATTCTCTTCTTCAATGTGGATTTCGGCCGGGCGCTGCCGGGGGTCGTCGGGGTGACGGCGCTGGCCACGCTGGGCTTCGTGTCGGTGGGAACGATCTTCGGCGCGATGGCGGTGCGGACCCGCTTCGCCGAGCTGCTCCTGCCGGTGCTGCTGCTCCCGTTCATGGTGCCGCCCATCATTGCCGCGGTGCAGGTGACCAGCCGCTTGCTCGCCGGGCGTCCGTTGAGCGAGATGGGGGGGTGGCTTAGGTTACTGACTCTCTATGACATCGTTTTCGTAACGCTCTGCACCATGGTGTTCTCCGCCGTCGTGGACGAATGACCACTCCCCTACCGCCGGCCGATTCCACCGCCAGCCGGGTCGTGCGCCGCGGCCTGATCCTGAGCGGGCTCGCGCTGCTCGCGCTGGCGGGCGTCTACGTCCTCGCGCTGGGCTATACGCCGATCGAGGCCCGGCAGGGGCTGGCACAGAAGATCTTCTACCTGCACGTGCCGGCCGCATGGAGCGCGCTGCTCGCCTTCTCGCTGGTCGGAATCACCAGCGCGCTCTATCTCTGGCTCGCCGATCCGCGGCTCGACCGCTTCGCCGCGGCGTCGGCCGAGGTCGGGGTGGCGTTCAGCGCGGTGATGCTGACGACGGGACCGATCTGGGCGAAGCCGATCTGGGGGACCTGGTGGACGTGGGACGCGCGGCTCACGCTCACGCTGTTCCTGTTTTTCCTGTTCGTCGGCTATCTCGCGCTCCGGGCGTCGGTGCACGACCCCGCGGAGCGGGCGCGGTTCAGTGCGGTGGTCGGGATCCTCGGTCTGCTCCTGGTCCCGTTCATCCACCTCAGCGTCTATCTCTTCCGCACCCTTCACCCGCAGCCGATCGTGCTCAAGCCGAGCGCACCGTCGCTGCCCCCGGCCATGCTCCGGACGCTGCTGATCTCGTTCGCTGTCTTCACGGTGATGTACGTCGGATTCGTCATGGCGCGCTACGGCCTCTCACTGGCCGACGAGGCACGAGAGGGCGGGGATGCAGGCTGAGCCGCCGAGCAACGGCGGATATATGGTGGCGGCGTATGTGGTCGCTGCGGTCATCCTGGTGGGCTACTTCCTGCGGCTGGTGCTGCGGGCGCGGAGGGTGTGGGTGACCTGACGTCAGTGCGGAGCGCGAATCCGTCGGGGCAATAGCACGTATTCCCACAGGAGCGCCGCCAGGATCGCGCCCGCGATCGGACCCACCCACCAGACGATGTGCCCCACCCACTGCCCGCCAATCAGCGCGGGACCGAAGGCGCGCGCCGGATTCACGATGCCTCCGGTGAGCGGTCCGCCGACCAGAATGTCGAACAGCAGCACCAGCCCGATGCCGAAGCCGCCGATGCGCGGCGCCTCGTCAGAGACCGCCGTCCCGAACACTGCGGACACGAGGAAGAAGGTGAGCACCGCTTCGATGGCGATCGCCTGATTGAGGCTGAGCGCATCGGCGATGACGGGGGCCCCGGCGAGCGCTTCCCGCACCATGCCAGCCGGGAGCAGCGCCTGGACCAGCGCGGCGGCGAGCACGCCGGCGGCAACCTGCGCGACGATGTAGCCAATCGCCGCCAGCGGCTCGACCCGCCGAGCGACCAGCATGGCGATGGTCACGGCGGGATTGAGATGGCCGCCGGAGATGCTCATCGTCGCGCTCACCATCACCGCGTACACGGTCGCGGTCGCGAGCGCGACGCCGGGCAGGCCGATACTGCTGGCGGGGAAGCCCCCGTTCACCACCACCACCGCCGCGCCGATGAATACCAGGGCGAAGGTGCCGACCGCCTCGGCGACCAGCCGGCGCGCGAGCAGAGTCATTCGAAATGGTCCCGGTGGAAGAGCAGGGCGGCGTTGATGCCGCCGAAGCCGAACGAATTGCTGAGGAGATACTCGGGCGCGAGGTCAGCGCCATCGCCGGTCAGGTAGTCGAGGTCGCAGGCCGGGTCGGGCGTTTCGAGGTTGACCGTCGGCGGCAACCAGCCTCGCGCGCTCGCGAGGGCGCAGATCGCGGCCTCGATGGCGCCGCTGGCGCCCAGGGCGTGGCCATAATATCCCTTGGTCCCGCTGAGCGTGAGCTGGCGGGCATGCTCACCGAAGACCTGCTTGATCGAGCCGGTCTCGGTGGGGTCGTTGAGCGGCGTCGAGGAGCCGTGGGCGTTGATGTATCCCACCTCGGCGGGTTCGATGCGGGCTTCCGTGAGCGCCGCGCGCATGGCGCGCGCGGCCTGAAGGCCGTCGGGCCGCGGGGCAGTCATATGATGCGCATCATTCGTGATCCCGTAACCGCAGATCTCGGTGTAGATTTTCGCGCCGCGCGCCAGCGCATGGCTCCGTTCCTCAAGCACCAGAATTGCCGCCCCTTCGGCCATCACGAATCCGTCGCGCCCCTTGTCGAAGGGACGGCTCGCGCGCGCGGGGTCGTCGTTGCGGGTCGACATGGCGCGGATGATGGAGAACGAGCCGAAGCAAAGGGGAGCGAGCGGCGCTTCCGACCCACCGGCGATCATGATATCGGCGTCACCGCGGCGGATCGCGCGGAACCCGTCGCCGATGGCGATGGCACCCGACGCGCAGCTCATCCCGTTGGTCGAGTTGGGGCCGCAGAGTCCGAACTCGATGGCGATGTTGCAGCTCCCGGCGCCGGCAAAGACCTGGAGCGCGAGCGAGGGATCCACCGCGCGCACGCCGTGCATGACGAAATTGTTGTGCTCCGCCTCCGCCCTCGCCACGCCGCCCAGCGCCGTGCCGAGCATGATGCCGACGCGATCCCGGTCTTCACCGGAGAGGTCGAGCTCGGCATCGGTCAACGCCATGCGGGTAGCGGCGATGCCGAACTGGCTGAAGCGGTCCAGGCGCTTCGTACGACGTTCCTCGAAGTGGTCCGAGGGGTAGAAGTCGTTCACTTCGGCGGCGATGCGCGACTTGAAGAGCGACGGATCGAAGCGGCTGATGCAGCGGACCGCCGATTGCCGTCGGCGGAGCCCGTCCCACAACCCGTCGACGCCGAGGCCGATCGGTGTGATCGCGCCGATTCCGGTGATCACCACCCGCCGGTCTGCCTGCATCGCTTCCCTCGATTCGGTCACGCCCGTGGGTCCACCGGTCCGGTGCCGCGCTGCCGGGCTTCGACGTGCCGGGCGATCCCGGCCAGCGTGCGCGACGCGATCCCATGCACGAACACCGGGCCGATGATCCACTCCGACGCCGCTCGGCGGATCACCGGCCACGGGGGCCCATCCCACTCGTGCACGATCGATACATCGGTGCCGGGCCCGGACGGTTCCATCCGCCACACGACGTCCATTCCCGTCGTGATACCCCGCACGTGGCGGTAGTACACCGATCGGGTATCCGGCTCGATCCGCATCTCGGACACCCACCATGTGGGATAGCGGAGCGGGCCGAACGGACGCCACGCCGCCATCTCCACCAGTCCACCGCCGGGACGACGCTCGAGCATCCTGACCCGGCGATAATGGCTCAGCAGCGCCGGCCAGCGCTCGACGTCCGATGCCGCCTCGAACACGGCGGCGGCGGGCGCCTGCACGAGGAGCCGGTCCACCGTGCGCATCACCGGCGGGCTCCGGGACGCCAGCTGACGATCAGGCGGCTCACCGGCCGGCGATGGATGTCGGCACGCACGCCGGCACGCTCGCAGAGGGTTCGGAGCTCAGCCTCGCGGTAGCCGCGCTGGATCGAGGTCAGACCGTCGGCGATCGTGACCGCATCGAACCGGAGCGCGGCGGCCCCGACGCGGAAGGCCAGTTGCGCAACCCGGCTGCGCCGGAGGTCGGAGACGATCACCACCCGCCGCGCGATGCGGTCGGCAGCGCGGAGCAGCTCGACGGTCGAGGCGGGCGCGAGGTGGTGTGCCACCTGGCTCACGAGCAGGATATCGACCGACTTGTCCTGGAACGGGGGTGCTCCGGCGCAGCCCACGATCATGGCGACACCGGCGTCGTGCGCGAGCCGGGCGGCGACACGACTACGCTCGAGGCCGATCGGCCGGATGCGAAGCCCGTGGCGCGCACCCCATCGTACTGCCGCGCGGGGCAGGTCGCCGAGCCCGGTGCCGACGTCGAGCAGAGTGAGCGTGGTCCCGCGCGGCATATCGCCCAGTGTCTGGGCGAGGCCGAAACGCACCGCCGCCGCGCCGCCGAACCAGCGATTGGCGCGTGCGATGTGACGAAGCGAGCTGGCCACCGCGGCCGGATCGGCGGCGGGATCGTCGAGCAGTTCCTCGCCGATGGGACTGCGGGAGAGCGACGTCACCGGCTCGTCCGCGTCACCGGATCATCCGAGCGACGCGTAACCGCCCCGATAGTAGAGCAACGGCTCGCCTTTGCCGGTGGTGCCACCCACCACTCGGCCGACCACGATCGTATGGTCGCCGCCGGAGTATTCGGCATAACGGTGACATTCGATGTGGGCGATCGCGCCTTCGAGCAGGATCAGTCCGTCCGGATTCTGGGTGTAGCCGACGCCGTCGAAGCGATCCTGGCGGGGCGCGCCGAACCGGCGCGACAGCGCCTCCTGATTCTGCGAGAGCACGTTCACCACGAATTCCGGTGCGGCGATAATGAGATCGTGCATCTCCGCCTGCCGGTCCACGCAGACCGACAGGAGCGGGGGATGCAGCGAGACCGAGGCGAGGCTGTTCGCCGTCATGCCGACCGGCTGCCCGTCGGGCGCGCGCACGGTGAGAATCGTGACGCCGGTCGCGAAGCGGCCGAGCAGCTGACGGAACTGCGCGGCTCCGACCTCGGTGGTCGTCACAGCACCATTCGGGCGAGGAAGGCGGGATTCAGCACGGCGCTGGCGGGGACGAAATCACCGGTGACGCCGATGAGGGTGTGGGCCATCGTCCCTCGGCGGCCGAGACGGGCGACTGCCCGGTCGAAGAGCCGGGGTGACGCCATGGACCAGCCGATCAGGCGCTCGACCGCCCACTTGCCGAGGAAGGCGTGGCGCCGGGCCCGCCGATAGGGCGCGAGCGCCGCGTGCGTCACCGGGCCCGGCGTCTCGAGCGCCACGGAGGCACAGGCGGCGAGCAGATCGGCCCCACGGAGGGCGCTGTAGATCCCCTCGCCGGTGAAGGGATCGAAGAAATCGGCGGCGTCACCGACCAGCGCGGCCCCATTGTCGGTGATCCGGCGCGAGCGGACGGCGAAGGGCCCGGTAGCGAGCACCCGGCGCGCCAGTCGCCCGGCCGCCACGCGCTGGCCCAGGCCGGGCAGCTCGCCGAGCGTCTCGAAGAAGAAGGCATCGGCACGGCCACTGGCAGCACGGGCCCGCTCCGCCGGCACCACGAGCGCGACGTTGACGCGGCCGCCACCAATGGGATTGAGGCCGACATAGCCGGCGGGACCCACGTGCATCTCGGCCGAGTCGCCCATGCCGGGAATGCCGTCCACGTGCGCGACGAATGCGACGCGGCGGGGGTAGCCGTAGCGACGGCCGCCCAGCCGGCGCGCCACGATGGAGCGGAGCCCGTCGGCCCCCACCGTGAGTCGTGACCGGATGGTGCCGCGGCGGCCCGACACGTCGCGGACGACAGCACCCATCACGGCCCCGCCCTCGTAGAGCAGCTCGTCGACCCGGGTGCGCTCGAGCACGGTGGCGCCGGCCGCGCGCGCCACGTCGAGGAGCGTGTGGTCGAGGATCCGGCGCGCGACCGACAGCCCGGTGGGCCGGAACGGCGCGTGTCCGGCGGCGGCGAAGAGTCCATGGAGCCGGGCGCCCCTCGGCGCGGTGACCGCGGTGCCGCGAAGCGGAAAGGCGCCGGCAGCCTCCAGCGACTCGACCACGCCGAGCCGATCAAGCAGCCGCACCGCTTCGGGCCCCATGTATTCGGAGCAGGCCTTGTCGCGCGGAAAAGCGGCGCGATCGACGGCGATCGCGCGATAACCGGCCCGCGCCAGCAGCGTCGCGGTGGCGCTGCCGGCGGGACCGGCGCCGACGACGAGCACATCGGCGACGTAACAGTCAGCGGACCGGCTGGAGGACGGCGGATGAAGGTGACTCGGCCGGGCTAGCTGGCGCGTCGCCATGCCGCCAGCGAGAGCCCCGCGGCCAACGCCGTGGCCGAGAGGTTCACCCGATCGTTGTCCAGCCATGCCAACCCTCCACGGTGGATCGTCGCCGTGCCACAGCGATGCCGCCGCCACTCGCTCGACCGGTCGCAGCGCGGACAATGAAAGCGCCCCTGCAGCGACGCACCCAGCATGGAGTCGGCGATCATACCCGCGAAACCTATCAGTGTCGCCAAGGGAAAGAG
>JACDDX010000319.1 GCA_013816685.1 Gemmatimonadales bacterium | reverse complement strand
TCGCCATGCACACCGGCATCGGCGGCGTGATCGGTCGCTCCCTGCGTACAGCCTTCCCGGAAGAGCCGCAGCACTGGCCCGAGACCTTCGACACGGTGCTCCGGACCGGCCGCCCGATCCGCTTCGAGCATACCCTCGTCTCTCAGGGCCGCATTCTGGAGCTGCACAGCTTCCGTGTCGGCGGACCACCCCGGCCCCGCGTGGCGGTCGTACTCTCGGACGTCACGGCCCGAAAGCGGGCCGAAGAGCAGCTCCGCATTGCCGATCGGCTGCAGGCCGTAGGCACCCTCGCCGGCGGCGTTGCGCACGAGATCAACAACCAGATGACGGCGGTGCTCGGCTTCGGCGCGCTGGTGTTGAAGGCGCTGGGTCCGTCGCATCCGCAGGCGAGCGACCAGAGTCTGGTGCTGCAGGCCGGCAAGCGTGCGGCAAAGGTGAGTCAGCAGTTGCTCACCTACACCCGGCAGCAGGTCACTCACCGAAGCGTGCTCGATCTGCAGGAGGTGGCGTCCGACCTCCGACCGGTTCTGCAGCAACTGCTCGGGTCCGACAAGCAACTCGTCCTGGAGCTCCGCGACGGCGGCGCCAAGGTCAGGGCCGACCGCGATCAGGTGGAGCAGGTCCTGATCAATCTCGTCGCAAACGCGCGCGACGCGACCGAGACCGGTGATACAGTCAGCATCACCATCGGGGACATGACTGTTGCCGCGCCCATGCCGGCGGCCTTGAATGACATGATCCCGATCGGAGAGTACGTCCGCCTCACAGTGGCCGACAGTGGCGCGGGCATGAGTGCCGAAACCCTCGCGCGGAGTTTCGATCCGTTCTACACCACGAAGGAGGTGGGTCGCGGGACCGGTCTCGGCCTCCCGATGGTGTACGGTACTATGCGGCGGCACGACGGATACGTCGTGGCGCGAACCGCGTTGGGATCCGGCACCGCAGTGGAGCTCTACTGGCCAGTGACGACACGATCGGACGAACTCCCAGAGCCAAGCGACGAGGCGGAGGGTGTCGACCGACTGGCCATCGCCGGGGGCGGCGCGGTCGTCCTGGTTGCGGACGACGAGCCGGCGGTGTGCGGGCTGGTCGTGCGGGTGCTCGAGGCGGAGGGGTATCGCGTGATCGGTGCGCGCGACGGGGCGTCCGCCCTGGCGACGCTGGAGGACGTCTCGGCCCGACCTGATCTGGTGGTGACGGATATTGTGATGCCGGCACTGAACGGCCGCCAGCTCGCCGACGTTCTCCGGACTCGCTGGCCCGACCTCCCAGTCCTGTTCATGTCCGGTTACACTGGCGTGGGCGATGTGGTGGATCGGTTGGTCCCCTCCGAGGCGGCTTATCTCCAGAAGCCGTTCACCCCCGGCCAGCTTCTGCACGCCGTCGCGCAGCTGCGGTATGGAACGCCTGAAAACCGTGCGGCAGGTCAGTCCCCGCCAATACGAGACGACATCCAGCAGGCGTAAGCCGAGCGCCGCCTCCTGACGACATGCTGTTCGACGGGCTTTCCAGTCGCTGGCGCACGCGTACGAGTGGCACTCGCGCCGGTTCGTCGCGCCGCCTTGCGCGCGGTGATCTGTCGCTTCAACGGCAACTTTGCCTGAGTCGCAACTTGATCGCACCCGTCCGTCCCGTGCGCAGCTCGACGGTTCTGCTGGTCGCATCGCTCTGGCTTGCGGTCGCGGCGGGTGTCGCGGCGAGCGGCGCCCCCGCCCGGCTCCGGCCGCCGGCACCGCAGCTCCTCCTGCTCGTAGTCACAGCGGCGCTCTGGTCGCGCTGCTCGCACTCGTACTCGTGATCACGGTGCCGCCGGCCGCCCGTAGCGCAGGGGTGCTGTACGCCTGCTGGAATATTCTCGGCTTTCTCGACATCCTCGCCGTCGTGGTCAACGCCGCTCGGCGGGCGCTCGCCAACCCGAAGGGATGACCGGGCTCCTCCTGGTTCCGCTCGCGCTCCTGCCGTTCTTTGCGGTGCCCTTCAGCATCGCGGCCCATGTGCTCTGTTTGTTCGGATAAACAGGTGCCGAAGGGGCATGGAGAAAGCCGGGTCGGGATCGGTGCATGGCGAGGCCTGAAAAGCGTTGCTCCTCACAATCGTGCCGGGAGCGCGGCGGCCTCCTACGGATGCGCTGAGGCTCATGCGAGTCAACCTGTTCCCGCGGGATCCCGCCGCATTTTCACCCGACGGCCGAGACTCAGTTCCTCGTCGGGATGGGCGATACGCTGGATGTGGCGACGACGAAGCCGATGGGGCCCGGCGCAAAGGGCAGCATCCCCGCCGGGACGCACTACTACGGCATCGCCAAGGGGGCGTTGACGCCGGCGGACGGTGACGGCTCAGCGCCTGCTGCGGGTCAATGTGCCGGCACGCACGATGGTGAACTCTCGCCGGCGTTCGACGGAGCTCACCCCGCTGCGAAGCACGAGTACGACGATCGTATACTCGCCCGGCGGAAGGTCGCCGACGCCGAGCATGCGTTGCGTGAGCGAGACGGTGTCCGC